>CAKROW010000035.1 GCA_934373235.1 uncultured Blautia sp.
AAATTTCAAATAATAGTTATGGAATAGAAAATATGGATGCAAAATATCTGGCAGAAGATTTGATTGAGAATGAGTCGGAGCTTTTTGGATAAATTAATAATGAAAAGTACAGAACAAACATTCGCTTGTTCTGTACTTTTTTTACTCTGAATGATATACTGTATAAGCAACAATAATAAAGATATAAACACCCTCTTTGCATACAGTAACAGGCAGTATTTACATATCCACAAATTTCAGAACAACAAGGAGAAGCGTATGGATCATTTCAAATTACACTCCGAATACAAACCAACAGGCGACCAGCCCCAGGCAATCGAAAAACTGGTCAGGGGCTTTCAAGAAGGAAACCAGTTCGAGACTCTGCTGGGTGTCACTGGCTCCGGTAAGACATTCACAATGGCGAACGTCATCGCAAAGCTTAACAAACCAACTTTGGTACTTGCGCACAATAAAACACTGGCGGCTCAGTTATATGGTGAGTTTAAAGAATTCTTCCCGGAGAATGCAGTGGAATACTTTGTCTCCTACTATGATTACTACCAGCCGGAGGCATATGTTCCCTCCACAGATACCTACATTGCCAAGGACGCTTCCACCAATGATGAGATCGATAAGCTCCGGCTGTCTGCTACGGCGGCTTTATGCGAGCGGAAGGATGTGATCGTGGTATCGTCAGTATCCTGCATCTACGGTCTGGGTGCACCCCAGGAATTTTTTGATATGATGATCTCACTTCGTCCGGGCATGGAGAAGGATCGTGACGAGGTTATCAGGCAGCTTATTGATATCCAGTATACAAGGAATGAGATGGACTTCCACCGTGGAACCTTCCGTGTCCGGGGAGATGTGCTGGAAATATTCCCGGCCAACTCCACAGACCGTGCTGTCCGTGTGGAATTTTTCGGTGATGAGATCGAGAGGATCACGGATATTGATGTACTTACCGGTGAGATCAAAAGCGTGGAAAGCCATGCGGCAATTTTCCCGGCTTCTCATTATGTTGTGCCTCAGGAGCAGATCCGCCGTGCGGCAGATGCCATCCTGGAAGAAATGAAGGAACAGGTGGAATATTTCAAAAGCGAGGACAAGCTGATCGAGGCTCAGCGGATTGCGGAGCGTACCAATTTTGATGTGGAAATGATGAAGGAAACAGGATTCTGTTCCGGGATCGAGAATTATTCCAGGCATCTTACCGGGCTGGCCCCCGGACAGCCTCCCTATACCCTGATGGATTATTTTGGAGATGATTTTTTACTTATTATAGATGAGTCCCATAAGACAGTTCCCCAGGTTGGGGGAATGTATGCAGGCGATCAGAGCCGTAAACAGACACTGGTAGATTACGGATTCCGCCTTCCATCTGCCAAGGACAACCGTCCATTGAGCTTTGATGAATTCGAGAACAAGCTTGACCAGGTGATGTTTGTATCTGCAACACCGGGAGAATATGAATATGACCATGAGCTTCTCCGTGCAGAGCAGATCATCCGTCCCACAGGGCTTCTTGATCCGAAGGTGGAGGTGCGTCCGATCGAAGGACAGATCGATGATCTTGTTGCAGAAGCAAATAAAGAAATTGAAAAGAAAAACAAAGTCCTGATCACGACTCTTACCAAACGTATGGCGGAAGATCTTACGGATTATATGAAGGATCTGGGAATCCGTGTACGGTATCTGCATTCAGATATTGACACTCTGGAGCGTGCGGAGATCATACGTGATATGCGACTGGATGTGTTTGATGTGCTGGTTGGGATCAACCTTCTGAGAGAGGGACTGGATATTCCGGAAATCACACTGGTAGCGATCCTGGATGCAGACAAGGAAGGTTTTCTTCGTTCTGAGACATCCCTGGTACAGACTATCGGCCGTGCAGCCCGGAACAGTGAAGGTCATGTGATCATGTATGCAGATAGCATGACAGAATCCATGGAAAAAGCTATCTCAGAGACAGAAAGAAGGAGAGCGATTCAGGAGGCTTATAATAAGGAGCATGGTATCACTCCGACCACTATCAGGAAGGCAGTCCGTGATCTGATCGCAGTTTCAAAGAAGGTGGCAGAGACGGAAGTGAAGCTTAAGAAGGATCCGGAATCCATGAACCGCAAAGAACTGATGAAGGTGATCGCCCAGGTGGAGAAGCAGATGCGTGCGGCGGCTGCAGACCTGAATTTTGAGCAGGCTGCTGAGCTGAGAGATAAGATGCTTGAATTGAAAAAGAATCTGGAGGAGGTAACAGAATAGGCTGCAAAGCAGTTGGCATTAAAAAGCCCCTGGCTGTCAGGGGCTTTTTTGTGAAAGTGCTTAAACAGAGAAGTGAGTTGTGGGTATCTGCCTGGGCCTTTGGGAAGGATTCTTATCGTGTAGTTGAAAAGCCCAGGGAACGCAGGGTGATGCCGGAGCCTTTGAGAAGGTCAGCCCAATATGGAATAGCCATATCCAGAGTGTCATTTGCAATTTCGGAAGCGTCTTTTTGCGTCAGGATCTCATAAGGATCTGTAAGCTTCCGGAAGCGGAAGGATAAATTGGAGGATTCATTTTTGATGGCTGCAAGCGGAGCAGAGGCGCCCATAGTGGCGATCAGTGTACCGGATTCATCATCGGGAAGTATGCTCATGTAAAAATAGAAACTTAAGGAAGCAGCAGTAGAATTCATCGGGAAAGTCAAAGTAATATCACTTTTTAAATCATTATGGCTGGAGAATCGGAAATAAAACTTAAAACTGTTGTTTTTGGGAATGTAAGTGATGCTTCGATATTCATCTACAATAATCTGCATAGAAGAAGATGACGAACCCAAACCGCTTAAATCCATATCGATTTTTTTGGATTCATCGTGTGTGTTAAGTTCGATTTTTACACTTCCATCACTGGCCTTTTTGCCTTTGCTCAGAATGTAGTTCTTTAATTTGGGGCCTGGCTTCGGAGCAGCAGTGGGGGCAGGCTTTGCAGGAGCAGCTTTTTTCAGGATCTTAACATTGCAGACAAAGCGGATTCCGTTTACCTGAGCGGTAACTTTAGCATTTCCGGCAGATTTTGCAAAAAGCTTGCCTGATTTGTTTACAGTGACGATTTTGGGATTGCTGCTTTTCCAGGTGATCTTCTGATTGGTACCGATAAGCTTCAACTGGTATGTCTGACCGGCTTTCAGAGTTACTGAGGTTTTGTTCAGCTTCGGGGCCTGTACAGTGACTTTGCAGGTGTATCTCTTTTTGGAGACGGTTCCTGTAATGGTGGCAGAGCCTTTAGCCTTTGCCAGGAGCTTGCCTGATTTGTTTACAGTGACGATTTTGGGATTGCTGCTCTTCCAGATGATCTTCTGCCCTTTTTTGAGACCAGTGATCTTCAGGACCTTACTTTGTCCCTTGATCACGGTAAGCCTGGAAGCGCTGATCCTGGGAGCAGCCTCTGTAACACAGACTGTGCCAGGCAGAATTGCCGATTCTGCTGGAAGCATGACCAGTGCAAAGACCATCACCAGAGATAGCAGGATTTTTTTCCATTTTTTCATAGTGATCCCTCCTTTGAAAAAAATATGATAGTTCTCTTTATTAATTAATTATAAGTAAAATTCAGGAGAAAGGCACTGGCATTTGTGACAGTAACATTGTTATAAAGGAGGAAGTTATGTATTCTGTTCTCGATAGGCGGAGGGGGTGATCCCCATTTTCTTTTTGAAGCTGGTGCTGAAATAATATTGATTGGCATAACCACATTTCAGGCTGATCTCCTTCAGGCTCATAGTAGTCGTAGTCAGGTAACGGGCGGCTGCGGAAATCCGCTGAGATGTGATAAAGTCGCTGAGACTGATCCCCTGATTTTTTTTGAAAAGAGCACTTAAATAAGCAGGGCTTACATTGGCGGAGGCAGCAATATCATTGAGGCATAGCGTGTTGTCGGTGTAGTGCTCGCTGATGTAGGAGATCACCAGTTCACAGAGCTTCTGGTGATAATCATTCATGGAGGAATCAAGCTTCCGGCATAAAAGATGGCACAGATCCTTCAGCCATTGACAGAGCTCTTCCGTATTATGAAACTCATTTATGTGGTTGTAAACATACAGGATTTTAGCTTCAAGGTCATGAGTATCCAGATTTAATTCATAGAAAAATTTCAGGATCCGGCCGAGAAGAGAATAAATCTGTATGAAAGCGAAATTCTTTGTTCGAAATTTCTGAGTGAGCCAGTCGGAAAAATTCTGAAACCAGAGATCTATGGCAGAGGTATCCTTTTTACAGAGAAGCCGGATCAGCTCATCCTCCTTTGTATCTGAAAAATCCGCAACGGACAGATCGGAGCCCAGAGCCTCTCTTCCGTCAAAGATATTCTGATGGGGGAAAAAGAATCTGTATTCCAGCGCGTGTACGGCACTTTTGTAGGATTGGTTCAGATTCCAGAAATCCTGGACGATCGTTCCGATACCTGCATTGAGAGAAAGCCCCAGCGGCTGGCAGGCATCTGATATTGAGGAAATAAGTCCGCTGGTAAGCTGGCGGAAGCTGTTGGACTGACAGCCGCTATGTCCCAGAATGCACAGATAGCCATCCATATCCGGGAGAAGATACACAAAATCAAGAGAAGCAGTTTCCTCAGTTATCAGATCCTGAAGGTTGAGCAGCTCCATCTGAAACTTTTCGATCCCGTAAACAGCTTTTAGATCCGGAGCATTTTCAAGCTCCAGGACTACAACTGTATAAAAATCATAATTCAGCTCCAGGTTCAGATACTGAAGATAAGGCTTCAGTCGGTAGGCAGCTTCAGAAGACGGAAGGTGTGTGATCTCGCGGAAAAACTTTTCCGTAAGAAGAGGCCTGCTTTGCTTCAGAAGCTGGAGATTTTTCTGTTCCTTTTCCATCAGTGCAAAAGCGTTTTTTACCTTCTGGATAAGATATGCATAATCCAGAGGCTTTTCGATATAATCCAGAGCACCAAGGAGCAGAGCGCGTCTTGCATATTCAAATTTATCATAGGCACTGATCAGGATGATCTTTACCATGGGATTGATCTCAAGAGCCTGACGGCTCATGGAAATGCCGTCAAGATCAGGCATTTCAATGTCAGAAATGATCAGATCTGCCGGTTCTTTTTTCATGGCCTCGATAGCAGAGGTTCCATTATAGCAGACATGGATGATCTCTGCGTTCAGAGTTTCCCAGTCTATATTTTTTTCGATGCCTTCTGCAGACAAGTAATTGTCATCTACGATCATTATTTTTTTCATCGATATCTTCCTCCATCTGTTCGAATTCAATGGTGACGTATGTGCCGTTTCCGGGGTTGCTGCGGATCCTTACGGAACCGTTTCCATATAATGGGTTGGAAATACGGGAGCTTACATTGGAAATTCCAAAGTGCTTCTCATAATCAATAACATTATGCTCGATAGCATGGCGCAGTTGTGCAAGGGTTTCAGGATCCATGCCGGCACCGTTGTCCTCAATGGAGATCACAACTGTATCATCGCCATAAAGAACATGGATGGAAATAAAAACTGATGGTGTGCTCGAAGAAATTCCGTGCAGTATGGAATTTTCGAGAAATGGCTGAAGTGTAAACTTGCAGATCAGAAAATTTTCGATTCCATCCTCTGCATCGATCTCCCAGTCCAGGTTATCTTTATGACAGAGCTTTTCCATTTCCAGATAAAGCCGGGCGATTTCCAGCTCGTCCTTAATAGGGATAAGTTCCCTTGATTTACGCAGGGTAAGCCGGTAAAAAGCAGTCAGATCTGCGATCATCTGATCGGCAATATCAAGCTTTCCAAGGGACTGGCAGGTACGGATCGATCCCAGGATATTGTAAAGAAAATGCGGATTGATCTGTGACTGGAGCAACTGATATTTCAGACGCTCTTCGTTTACGGAAAGATTTACAATAGATTTCAGGTTTCCGGCTATTGTGTGCTGCATATCTTCAAAGGTGATGCCCAGTCTGTCGATCTCATCATACCTGGAAGGGTCATCCGGGTGTGGAACAGTGACAATAGAAAGATGTTCCGGGTCATGTCCCAGCTGAAATGCTTCCATTGCATAGGAAAGTGCAGTGATCTTCCGGGTAAGGTTTTCAGAAAACAGGATAACGATGATAACAGTAAGGGGCAGAAAAATAAGGATAGTGATCAGTAAGGCACGGATCAGGATGTGTGTGTTGCCCTGAATGTAACTTTCCGGAATTTCGGTAACATGGAGCCATCCATTGTTTAAGGTACAGCAGTTATAATATTTGTCGCCACTGTGAAAAGAAGAATCTGCATTTTCTTTGAATATCTGAAACTGTGACTTTGAAATTTCAGATAAATTCAGTGTGGATGTATTTTGTGCCACAATCTGTCCCTGGTCTGTGAGAATGTAGCTGTATATGCAGGAATCCAGGGATGCAGGCTGCAGATAAGTGGTAAGCTCTGAGGTATCCAATGCAATGCCGTAGGCGTATTCCAGAATACCGGTGGCCTGATTTTTCAGTGCCCGGACGCAGAGGATCACGTCGGCAGATGCTTTTTTGGCGGACAGTATTTTAGGCAGAGGCATATTGGAAACAGGTATCCAGACAGATGAAAAGCCTGAACCGGAAACAGTATTTTTATCCAGACCGTATGCAGAAAGCTCATCTGTGGAAAAGAAGTACAGGCTTTCTTTTGAACCGAGCTGATCCGGCTGTAGAAAAACATATATATGAAAGAAATCGAATGTGGATTTGTACAGCGAAATATTGTTTTTCACAGTGGTGAATTTTTTCAGTGCATCTACCTTATTAGAGGAAGAATGATTAAGGGAATACATTTGAAACTGTATGGTATCTGCAGTATTTTCGACCTGACTGAGTCGATCATTAAGCTGAGAGACCAACTGTCTGTCGGTCATTACGGCGGAATCGATAATACGGTCTCTGGCAATATTATAGGAGATGCGGTAGCTGATAAAGGTCAGAGAGATCAGAGGTATCATGGTTGCGATCAGAAACGCAAGCAGGAGTTTATAGCGAAAAGAGGAAAACCTGGGTGGGATACATTTGTAGAATTTCATAATATATACGCTCCTTTATGTCAAAAACAAATTAATGAAACTAAGTTCAACTGTGGAAAAAATCCGTTACAAATACAGATTATATAAAAGGATTATAAAAAATAAACAATAAAAATACAAGAGAACGAAAAATAATATAAAGAAATCATAAAATATTGTATTTAGAATGAAGAGACTCTCTGGTATCCTTAAACCATCAAAAACAGGTTGGGACAAACACGAAAATGTCCGGAAAGGAAGAAAGAAGATATGAAGAAAAAAGTAATGAGTGCAGTTCTGGCAGCAGCGATGGTCGTGGGGATGGCAGGTAACGTGGTTACTGTTTCGGCAAAGGAGAAATATGATCTTACCTTATACAGCATCAACACCACAGACCCGGATTTTGAAGACTGGCTTGAAAATGTGGAGGATGCCACAGGCCTGAACATTAATGTGATCGCAGCACCTACAGATACAGATACCCGTCAGCAGAAGATCACCACAATGCTTTCCACAGGAGATGCTTCAGTGGATGTCATTGAGATCAACGATGAGATGAGCGCGGCATTTAAAAACTCCGGATGGCTGGAAGGGCTGAATGATACAGTAATGACAGATGATATCATTGATCAGTTTGCCCAGGGATATGTAAAGGATATGATCACAGATAAGGACGGAAACATCATCGGTGTTCCAGGCTATACAGGATATCTTGCATTCTGGGTAAATCAAGAGATCATGGATGAAGTCGGAATCAAATCCATTGATACAAAAGAGGACTTCATGAAGTATATGAAAGCTGTTTCCAAGGACGGAAGATTCGGTTACGGCGGTTCCTGGGAGAAAACTTATGCATTTAACGAGCTTGCACAGTTTGTAAATATGTTCGGCGGCGATTATTTTGACTGGACAAAAGAGGAAAACAAGGAAGCAGTTCAGTTCCTTCACGATCTGGTTGCTGATAAAGAAACATCCATTGAGCAGATCGCTGATAAGTATGAGCAGATGAACCCGAAGATCAATGACGGAAAATACGGATGCTGGTTCATGTGGGGACTTGGAACAGATTATGCAAAGGCAGATATGCTTGGTGCAGATAAGATCCACATGGAAATGGTACCGGATTTCAGCGGCAAGGGAGAACGTGCGATCTTTACAGACTCCTGGAGTTATGTTCTGAGCAAAGCATCCAAGAATAAAGATGCAGCAGTGAAATTCCTCCAGTATATGGCTGACGAAGGCGGAATGGAAGCTTCCTATAAAGCATTTGACAGATATCCTGCTAGAAAGGATGTTGCGGAGAAGGTAGTTCCGGATTCTGACCCGGCAAAAGAAATGTACAGCAGATATGCAAATGAATGCAATGTACAGGGACGTCCGATGGTGGCACAGACAATGGAATTTATCAGCGATATGGGAACGATCTTCCAGTCCTGCATGAAAGACGAGATCACAGTTGATGAGTTCTGCAAAAAGGCCCAGGATGTGGTAGATATGTATAAGTAAAAAATATAAAAACAGTAATGTAAAGCAGATGTAGAAGTCTGCTTTACATTACTTGATGAACAGGGAGGAAAGTTCCATGACAATAAGTAAAAAAACTATGAAGTGGATACCGTGGCTTTTGATCCTGCCGGTTGTACTGATCAGAGGCTTTACAACAGTATATCCTATTCTGATGACTGTGAAAAACAGCTTCTTTGATATCAGGATCCTTTCAGGTATCAATGAATTTATAGGCTTCAAGAATTACCTGAAGGTATTTTCTGATCCTAAAGTGCTCACATCGATCAGCTTTACGGCAATATTTGTTGTTGTTTCCATGATCCTGCATGTGATCCTCGGAGTTATCCTGGCACTGATCCTGAATATGAAATTCAAAGGCCGCCGTTTTCTGAGAACCATCGTGCTGATCCCGTGGGCTATGCCTGCAGTAGTAGCCGGTATGGCTGCAAAATGGGCATTTAACAATGATTATGGTCTTATCAATGATTTTATCCGCTGGTTTGTACCGGGATACCAGAACAGCTGGCTGATCAATACAGGTACTGCAAGAGCAGCAGTAATTGCAATGGACCTGTGGAAGGATCTTCCGTTCTTTGCAATCCTTGTACTTTCAGGACTCCAGTTTATTTCCGGTGATATCTATGAGGCTGCAAAGGTAGACGGTGCAAACGGGATCCAGAGCTTTTTCCGGATCACACTTCCGCTGATCGCAAAAAATGTCCTGACTTTATGTATTCCGTTCACACTCTGGAGACTGACAACCTTCGATCTGGTTTATTCCATGACATCAGGAGGCCCTGGTGAGGATACTGCGCTGATCGCATACAGAATCACAACAGAAGCATTTACAAATCTAAACGTAGGATATGCTTCAGCGCTGGCCATGCTGCTGTTTGTTGTAATGGCGATCTTCAGCTGGCTGAACATACGTGTTATGAATAAGTTTGACAGTTAGGGGGAATTATCGTGAAGAATACAGGAAAATATAATGTTTATCATAAAGTGGTATCCGTTGGGAGATGGATTCTGTTTGCAATCGTGGCTTTTCTGATCCTGTTCCCGGTTTACTGGATCTTTATTTCTTCGATCACACCGGCAGGAGAACTGTTTAAAACACCCATTGATTATCTTCCGGATCATCCTACACTGGAAAGCTATAAATTCCTGATACAGAATGTAGGACTGCTTTCAAAGATCGGAAATACAGTTCTGATCGTCGGCCTTACACTTGTGATCAGCACTGTGCTGTGTGCAATGGCTGCTTATGGCTTCTCAAGGTTTAATTCAAAAGGAATCTCAGTTGCATTTGCTTTTGTTCTGGCTACCATGCTGATCCCTGAGGTTGTTACAGCCCGCCCTCTGTATGAATTTATGCAGAAGGTAAAACTGTATGATACATATCCGGGACTTATCCTTCTTTATATCAGTACCGTTATACCGTTTACGGTTCTGATCCTCAGAAACTTTGTCGGCGAGATCCCGATCTCACTGGAGGAGGCAGCAGCTATTGACGGCGCATCTTTTTCACAGAGACTGTTTACGATCGTTCTGCCGCTGATGAAGCCGGCGATCGCTACCGTATGTATCATTAATTTTATCACATGTCTGAATAACTTTTTCACACCGTTGTTTTATTCAAATGGTATTCAGGTACTTTCAGTTTCCATCGTACAGCTTCCGTTACGTGACAACATGTATGGAGTTCCGTGGGATCTGGTCAGCGCCATGGGATGGATAATCCTTCTTCCAATCATTATTTTTGTAGCTGTTTTTGAAAAACAGATCATGGATGGTATCATGGCAGGTGGAGTAAAAGCGTAAATATTTTTAAATTTCCAAAAGAGAGGAGAATGCAGATATGTATCAGGCGTTTACAGGCGGACTTGGAGGAATCGCACTTGCAAAGCACGGAAAAAGCCGTGCGATCAATGCGGAAAATCCTCATGGAGAAAAAGGCAGAGGCGGTATGGCTGCAAGCCATCTGGGACCATCCAGAAAAGGAAGTCCCTGTCTTAAGGATATAGAGCCGGGAGCTGTGGTAACGCTGGCAGAAATGGAAGGACCGGGACAGATCAATCATATATGGATCACCGTCGATAACAAGACTACAGAGGCAGATTGCTTTGTACTGAGGGATCTTGTGATCCGTATGTACTGGGATGACGAGGAAACTCCTTCCGTGGAAAGTCCTCTGGGCGATTTCTTCTGCTGCGGATTCGGAAGGGAATGTTTGGTAAATTCTGTTCCTGTGGCTGTTGTTCCTAACAGGGGATTTAACTGTTATTTCCCGATGCCGTTTAAGAAGAAAGCAAAGATCACACTGGAAAATCAGCATGCAAATAAAATCCCGGCTTTCTTCTATCAGGTAGATTACTGTCTCTATGATGAGCTTCCGGACGATATTGCTTATTTCCATGCGCAGTGGAGACGGGAACGGTTGACAGAAAAAACAAAAGATTATACAATTTTGGATGGAGTAAAAGGAAAAGGCCATTACATAGGAACCTACATGGCGCTTACCACACTGGAACGTTACTGGTGGGGCGAGGGAGAAGTGAAATTTTATATTGACGGAGATGAGGAGTATCCGACCATCTGCGGAACAGGAACGGAAGATTACTTTGGAGGTTCCTGGAGCTTTGCCAAACAGGTAGATGGAAAAACCGTGGAACAGAATTACAACACACCGTATCTGGGATATCCGTATTATTCCGCCCATGACGAACTGATCCACAATTTTTATCATAATGATGACTGCCCGCCAATGCGAGGCTTTTACAGATGGCATTTACAGGATCCGATCTGCTTTGAAGAGGATCTTCGTGTTACCATTCAGCAGATAGGCGTCGGATACCGTGGCCTGTTTGAACGACAGGATGATGTGGCAAGTGTAGCGTACTGGTATCAGACACTTCCTCATGCACCGTTCCAGCCGTTGATGTCAAAAGAGGACAGATGGCCCAGATAAAAAAGGGTGATAGAGATTGAAAAAACAGGTATTTTGCGGGGTGTTTGCCCTGGCTCTGGCAATGGCAGGATGTGGAGTCCAGAAGAAGGAGGCTGCATCTGATATTGCGCCGGAGAAGAGACAGGAACTGACGATCCTCCATGTGGATGCAGGCACAGAGGGTTTTGATTCTTTTATCAACCAGGCGGAAAAAGATCTTGGAATAGAGATCCATATCGAAAAATGTCCGGCTAATGCGGACAACCGCCAGGCTAAAATAGCAACTCTTCTGACATCAGGAGATGATTCAGTGGATCTGATCACAGTAAACGATGAGATGATATCTGAATTTAAACATAAAGGCTTTCTTCTTCCGTTGGAAGACACGGTTATGACAGAGGAGACAGCGGTGAATTTTCCGCAGGGATACCTGAAAGAAATATGCATGTCAGACGGGCATATTTTTTCGGTACCGTTCAGGATGGATATCATGGCATTCTGGGTGAACCAGGAATTGCTGGATCAGGCTGGCCTGGACAGACTATCTGATCTCAGTGATATTGAGACATTTCAGAAAAAGCTTCAGAATACCGGGAAGCATGCATATGGTGATGCATGGGAAATTTCTTATATATATAACAGTATCAGCGAGTTTACCAATTTTTTCGGTGGAGATTATACAGACTGGACTGATCCGAAAACCAGAGAAGCGGCAGAATACATGAAGCGAATGCTGGATACAGGGATAATATCAGAGGAAGAGCTGCTTGATCAGCATGAACAGCTGAATGAAAAATTTATAAACGGCCAGTATGGATGTATGTTCATGTATACCGGTGCGTTGAGTATTTTTAAGAGCGCAGGCGTTTATGGAAAAGATAAGATCCATATGGCACCATTTCCGGAATTTGACGAGAAGGTGACCAATATCGCAACCTGGCAGTATGTACTGAACAAAAATTCTGATCATAAAGAGGCAGCTCTGAAGTTCCTTCGGTATGTGTCCGGATATGAGGCCAGTAAAAATTACGGACTTCTGACAAAAATCTGTCCGGCAAGACTGGATGTGATCCAGGATAAAAGCTTTGATCTGGAGGGTATTGAAATCATCCGGCAATATCTGAAGGATTATAAGCTGAAGGCAAGACCACTGTGCGCCGATTCCATAGAAGCTGTTTCAGCTATGGGAACGGAATTTCAGGAATATGTGCTGGGACAGAAAACAGAAACGGAATTTTTCGCCGGGGCACAGAACTGTATAGACCAGTATTACAAAAAAGCATCGTACTGATGCTTTTTTTGCTGCGAAAAAATAAGAACTTTTTTTCAAAACATATTGACAAATATTTTACATGGTGATATCTTAAAGACTGTAGATGTTAGCACTCCACTAAAATGAGTGCTAACAGATATAAAAAAAGAATCAACATCCGTCAGGAAGGATAAAAAGGAAAGGAGATGGCTTCATGGAAGAGGTGTTGAATGAGCGCAAGCAAAAAATTTTAAAAGCAATCATCAAAACCTATATGGAGACCGGTGAACCGGTTGGATCCAGAACCATTTCCAAGTATGCGGATCTCAATGTAAGCTCCGCAACCATCCGAAATGAAATGTCAGACCTGACAGATATGGGCTATATCGTCCAGCCTCATACCTCCGCAGGAAGAATTCCCTCAGATAAGGGCTACAGACTTTACGTCAATGAGCTGATGAAGGAGAAGGAAGCAGAGGTGGCAGAGCTAAGGGATCTGATCATCGAGAAGACAGACAAGATGGATAAGGTGCTTAAGAAAGTGGCGAAGGTTCTTGCCTCCAATACCAATTACGCAACCATGGTTTCCGTTCCGCAGTACAGCGGCAACAAAATCAAATTTATCCAGTTGTCCAGAATGAGTGATCTCCAGCTTGTAGCGGTAGTTGTCAGTGATAACAATACCGTAAGGAACCAGATCATCAATCTGGATGAGGAGATGGATGACCAGACGATCCTGAAACTGAATCTTCTGCTTAATACCAATCTGAATGGTATACCGATCCAGGATATCAGTCTTGGAATGATCGCCAGACTGAAGGAACAGGCAGGAAGCCACAGTGGTGTGGTTGCCACAGTTCTGGATGCGGTGGCTGCTACCATTCACGTGGAAGAGGAAGATATGGAGATCTACACCTCAGGAGCTACCAACATTTTCAAGTATCCGGAACTTGCGGATAAGGAGAAGGCAACCGAGCTGATCTCAGCATTTGAGGAGAAGCATGAGCTTGCTGATCTTGTGAAAGAGCAGATGTCAGATGGAGAGAACACAGGAATTCAGGTTTATATCGGTGATGAGATGCCGATACAGACCATGAAAGACTGCAGTATTGTCACTGCCAGATATGAACTGGGTGACGGAATGTACGGAACCATCGGAATCATCGGTCCCAAGCGAATGGATTATGAGAATGTGGTTGACAGCCTGAAGGAACTGAAGAATCATCTGGACGGCGTTTTGAAGAAGAAAACTTAGAAAGGCGGTAGAAAAACAGTGTCGGAGGAAACAAAGAAGAAATCCGAAGAGCAGGAAGCGGAGAATGAGATTCCCGTAACTGATGGAGATCAGGCAGAAGAAAACCTGACACCTGAGGGAGAAGAGCTGCCGGAGGAAGAAAAGAAAACTCCAGGCGAAGATGAAGCTGCCTCAGTGGATAAAAAAGAAGAGAAAAACAAGACTTCATTCTTCGGAAAGAAGAAAAAAGATAAATCCGAGCAGAAGGTGGAGGAGCTTACCGATCGCCTGAAGCGAACCATGGCTGAATTTGATAATTTCCGTAAACGGACCGAAAAAGAAAAATCCAGCATGTATATCATCGGAGCAAAAGAAATCGTAGAAAAGATTCTGCCGGTTGTGGATAACTTTGAGAGAGGTCTTGCACAGGCACAGGAAGGCGATGCTTTTGCAGATGGAATGAAAATGATCTACAAGCAGCTTACCACTACACTGGATGACCTTGGCGTCAAGCCGATCGAAGCAGTGGGAAAAGAATTCAACCCGGATTTCCATAATGCAGTGATGCATGTGGAGGATGAAGAGGTTGGCGAGAATATCGTGGTGGAAGAGTTCCAGAAAGGTTATACCTACAAGGATTTCGTGGTACGCCACAGCATGGTGAAGGTTGCTAACTGATTGACAGGAAGTTGTGATTTTACAGATAAAGACTAAAACAGGAGGAAAAAATCATGGGAAAGATTATTGGTATTGACTTAGGTACAACAAATAGCTGTGTAGCCGTAATGGAAGGTGGACAGCCGACAGTTATCGCAAATACAGAAGGCGCAAGAACAACACCATCCGTTGTAGCTTTCACAAAAACAGGAGAGCGTCTTGTAGGTGAGCCTGCAAAACGTCAGGCAGTTACTAATGCAGACAGAACAATCTCCTCTATCAAGAGAGAGATGGGTACAGATTATCGTGTAACTATCGATGAGAAGAAATATTCTCCGCAGGAGATCTCCGCTATGATCCTTCAGAAACTGAAGAAAGATGCGGAGGCATACCTTGGAGAGAGCGTAACAGAGGCAGTTATCACTGTTCCGGCTTACTTCAACGATGCTCAGCGTCAGGCAACAAAAGATGCAGGTAAGATCGCAGGTCTTGATGTAAAGCGTATCATCAACGAGCCTACAGCAGCAGCTCTTGCATATGGCCTTGACAATGAGAAAGAGCAGAAGATCATGGTATACGACCTTGGCGGCGGTACATTCGATGTATCTGTTATCGAGATCGGTGATGGCGTTATTGAGGTTCTTTCCACAGCAGGTAATAACCGTCTTGGTGGAGATGACTTTGATAAGAAGGTCACAGATTACATGCTTTCCGAGTTTAAGAGAGCAGAGGGTGTAGACTTAAGCAACGATAAGATGGCTCTTCAGAGACTGAAAGAGGCTGCTGAGAAAGCAAAGAAAGAGCTTTCTTCCGCAACAACAACAAACATCAATCTTCCGTTCATCACAGCAACTGCTGAGGGACCGAAGCATTTCGATATGAACCTTACAAGAGCTAAATTTGATGAGCTGACACATGACCTTGTAGAGCTGACTGCTGAGCCGGTCCGCCGTGCACTGTCTGATGCAGGTATCACAGCTTCCGAGCTTGGTCAGGTACTTCTGGTTGGTGGTTCTTCACGTATCCCGGCAGTACAGGATAAGGTAAGACAGTTAACAGGCAAAGAGCCAAGCAAGAACCTTAACCCGGATGAGTGTGTTGCACTTGGTGCTTCTGTACAGGGTGGTAAACTTGCAGGTGATGCAGGTGCCGGTGATATCCTTCTTCTGGATGTTACTCCGCTGTCTCTGTCCATCGAGACAATGGGTGGTATCGCAACTCGTCTGATCGAGAGAAATACTACAATTCCTACAAAGAAGAGCCAGATCTTCTCAACAGCAGCAGATAACCAGACAGCAGTAGATATCAACGTTGTACAGGGTGAGCGTCAGTTTGCAAGAGATAACAAATCCCTTGGACAGTTCCGTCTGGATGGAATCCCGCCAGCACGCCGTGGTGTTCCGCAGATCGAGGTAACATTCGATATTGATGCAAACGGTATCGTTAATGTATCTGCTAAGGATCTTGGAACAGGTAAAGAGCAGCACATCACGATCACAGCAGGTTCCAACATGTCTGATTCTGAGATCGACAAAGCAGTTAAAGAGGCTGCTGAGTTCGAGGCACAGGATAAGAAACGTAAAGAGGCAATTGACACAAGAAATAATGCTGATTCCATGGTATTCCAGGTTGAGAATGCACTGAAAGAGGCAGGAGATAAACTTGACGCAAATGACAAGGCAAGCGTGGAGGCTGACCTTAACGCACTGAAAGATCTTCTCTCCCAGACTGCAAACGCAGAGCTTACAGATGCTCAGGTAGCTGACATCAAGGCTGCACAGGAGAAGATGATGGAGAGCGCACAGAAACTGTTTTCCAAGATGTATGAGCAGACACAGGGAGCTCAGGGTCAGGCTGGTCCTGGACCGGATATGGGCAACATGGGCGGAAACGCTGGTGCTCAGGGCGGAAATGAAGCAGGTTACGGCGATGATGTTGTAGATGCTGACTACAAGGAAGTCTAATTCAAAAGACAATAGGAAACAATAACGATGGCTGATAAAAGAGATTATTACGAAGTCTTAGGTGTTGATAAAAATGCCGATGACGCAACATTAAAAAAAGCATACCGTAAATTAGCCAAGAAGTATCACCCGGATGTAAATCCGGGTGATAAAGAGGCTGAGGCGAAATTTAAGGAGGCCACAGAGGCTTACACTGTACTGAGTGATGCCGATAAGAGAAGACAGTATGACCAGTTTGGCCATGCAGCTTTTGAAAACGGCGGAGGCGGCGGTGCCGGCGGATTTGGCGGCTTTGATTTCAACGGCGCAGATATGGGAGATATCTTTGGGGATATCTTCGGAGATCTTTTTGGCGGCGGCGGGAGAAGCAGGAGAGCCAATAATGGCCCGATGAAAGGTGCAAATCTCCGGGCACGTGTAAATATCACCTTTGAAGAGGCTGTTTTTGGCTGTGAGAAGGAACTTGAGATCGTGCTTAAGGATGAGTGTACTACCTGCCATGGAACCGGTGCCAAGCCAGGTACATCCCCCACAACCTGTCCGAAATGTAACGGTCAGGGACAGATTGTTTATACACAGCAGTCCATGTTTGGAATGGTGCGTAATGTGCAGACCTGTCCGGAGTGTAACGGAACAGGTAAGGTGATCAAGGATAAATGTTCTGCATGCCGTGGAACCGGATATACATCTTCCAGAAAGAAGATCCAGGTTTCCATTCCGGCAGGAATTGATAACGGACAGAGCATCCGTATCCGTGAGAAGGGTGAGCCGGGTACCAACGGAGGACCGAGAGGAGATCTTCTGGTTGAGGTAAATGTAGCGCGTCATCCGATCTTCCAGAGACAGGATATGAATATCTTTTCCACAGCACCTCTTACTTATGCACAGGCTGCACTTGGCGGTGAGGTGCGTATCAGCACAGTAGATGGTGAGGTTGCATATCAGGTAAAACCGGGAACACAGACAGATACAAGGATCCGCCTGAAGGGCAAGGGAGTACCGTCCCTGCGTAACAAGAATGTCCGGGGTGACCATTATGTAACATTTGTCGTTCAGGTTCCTGTAAACCTTAACGAAGAAGCAAAGGAAGCACTTCGTGCCTTTGATGTTGCCTGCGGAAACCGTCCGAAAAAAGAGGATGATATAATTCCGGATGCCACAAAGACAGAAAAGAAGAAAAAAGGTTTCATGGAAAAGCTGAAAGAAAACATCAAAGAAAGTTTTGAGGAATAAATCTTTAAATAGGGAAAAGAGGCGAAAAGCCTCTTTTCTTTTTTTACATATTCGTGTATAGTAAAAGAAGCGCCCAATTTTAGGGCAATGGAATGACACTGACGTAAGATTTATATAAATGACAAGTAAGGAGAAGAAACCTATGAAATGGAACCGATTTACTGTTAAGACAAAGACAGACGCGGAAGATATGGTCATCTGTACACTTGCGGAGGTTGGAATCGAGGGTGTTGAGATTCAGGACAAGCAGCCGCTTACAGAGGAAGACAAGGCACAGATGTTTGTGGACATTATGCCGGAGGGACCGGCAGATGACGGTATTGCATACCTGAATTTTTATCTTGAGGAGGATGCGGATAAGGAAGCTATCCTTAAAGATGTAAGAGAAGCTCTTGACGGCCTGAAGAAATTTATGGATATCGGAGAGGCAAGCATTACAGAATCTCAGACAGAGGACAAGGACTGGATCAATAACTGGAAACAGTATTTCCACCAGTTCTATGTAGATGATATCCTCATCGTACCTTCCTGGGAAGAGATCAAGGCAGAGGACAGCGACAAGATGATCCTTCACATTGATCCGGGAACTGCATTTGGAACCGGTATGCATGAGACGACACAGCTTGTGATCCGCCAGCTCAAAAAATTCGTAAAACCGGGGGCTGAGATCCTTGATGTGGGAACCGGAAGCGGTATCCTGGGAATCGTTGCCCTGAAGCTTGGCGCAGGCCATGTGGTAGGAACAGATCTTGATCCCTGTGCAGTTCCGGCTGTGTCTGAGAACAAAGAAGCCAATGATATTGAGGATACATCCTTTGATATGATGATCGGAAACATCATTGATGACAAAGAAGTGCAGGATCAGGTGGGATATGAGAAATATGACATTGTAACTGCAAATATTCTGGCAGATGTATTGATCCCTCTTACACCGGTTATCGTACACCAGATGAAAAAAGGTGCTTACTACATCACATCCGGAATCCTGGATGTAAAAGAAGATGTTGTGGTACAGGCAGTGAAAGAAGCAGGACTTACACTGGTGGAAGTGACACACCAGGGCGAGTGGGTATCTGTTACAGCAAGAAAGGACTGATCCCATGCAGCGTTTTTTTGTGGAACCCCATCAGATTGACGGGGAAAAACATGAGATCTGTATTACCGGCAGCGATGTGAACCATATCCGCAACGTCCTCCGCATGAAAAAAGGAGAAGAACTGTGGATCAGTGATAAGGAGAAAGAATACCACTGTGAGATCCAGGAGCTTGAGGAAGATCAGGTGATCCTTCACATTCTCTATGCCCAGGAGCCGGACTATGAACTGAAAAGCCGTATTTATCTGTTCCAGGGACTTCCCAAAGCAGACAAGATGGAGCTGATCATACAGAAGTCCGTGGAGCTTGGAGCCTACAGCGTAGTCCCTGTGGAGACAAAACGCTGTGTAGTCCGCCTTGACAGCAGGAAAGCAGAGAAGAAGGTGGCACGCTGGCAGCAGATCGCAGAAAGTGCGGCAAAGCAGTCCAAGCGCATGCTGGTGCCGGAGGTTCACTCTGTTATGAAATTTAAAGATGCCCTTGCTCTTGCCGGGGAACTGGATGTGATCCTGATTCCCTATGAGCTTGCAAAAGGCATGAAAGAAACGAAAAAGATCCTAAGTGAAATAGAACCGGGAAAAAGCATCGGTATTTTTATAGGGCCAGAGGGAGGCTTTGAGGAAGCTGAGGTGGCTGCTGCAATGGAAGCCGGAGCACATCCAGTCACACTGGGCCACAGGATTTTAAGAACAGAAACAGCAGGACTGGCACTTCTTTCCGTGCTGATGTTTCAACTGGAGGATGAATAGATTATGGAAGCTTATTTTGACAATTCCGCTACCACAAGATGCTTCGATGAAGTAAGGGATATTGTCTGCAAAACAATGACAGAGGATTTTGGAAATCCTTCAGCCATGCATCAGAAAGGCGTGGAAGCAGAAAACTATGTCCGTGACAGCGCAAAGACTATAGCAGGACTTCTGAAAGTAAACGAAAAAGAGATCCTTTTTACATCAGGAGGAACAGAATCAGACAATCTGGCAATCTTTGGCGGTGTGGAAGCTAATAAAAGAATGGGAAAGCATATCATCACAACTGCAGTGGAACATGCTGCAGTAGCTCAGCCAATGGAATATCTGGCAAAACAAGGCTATGAGGTGACCATTCTTCCTGTGGACAGAGAAGGAGTGGTAAAACTGGATGCCCTTGAAGGGGCACTTCGCCCGGACACTATTCTTGTATCTGTCATGTATGTAAATAATGAAGTGGGAGCAGTGATGCCCATAGAACAGATAGGAAAGCTTGTCCACGAAAAAAGTCCAAAAGCACTTTTTCATGTGGATGCGATCCAGGCATTTGGAAAATTCCGGATCTATCCGAAAAAAATGGGAATCGATCTGCTTTCTGTAAGCAGCCACAAGATCCATGGACCAAAAGGAGTGGGCTTCCTTTATATCAACGATAAAGTAAGGATCCAGCCACAGATTCTGGGTGGAGGACAGCAGAACGGTATGCGCTCAGGTACTGACAATGTGCCGGGAATTGCAGGCCTTGGAATGGCTGCCGGAATCGTTTACACAGATTTTGATAAAAAAACAGAGCATCTGTACCAGTTGAAAGAAAGAATGGCAGAGGGACTTGAGAAGCTTGGAGATATTACCATCAACGGAATGGCCCTGAGAGAGGGAGCACCTCACATTATGAGTGTGACTTTTCACGGAATCCGAAGCGAAGTACTTCTTCATACTCTTGAGGACATGGGAATTTATGTATCAGCAGGAAGTGCATGCTCCAGTCACAAGAGAAAACCAAGCGCAACTTTAACGGCAATGGGACTTTCCAGGGCGGATACCGAGAGTACAGTCCGTATCAGCTTCTGTGAGGAGAATACCTTTGAGGAAGTGGATTACTGTCTGGAATCCCTGGGAAAAGTAGTAGCTATGCTGCGCAGATATGCAAGGAGATAAAAACAGGAGGAACGTATTACATGATATTTCATGCATTTTTGATCAAATATGCGGAAATTGCCCTTAAGGGAAAAAACCGCTATCGTTTTGAAGATGCCCTGGTCCATCAGATGGAGATTGCTCTGTCCCGGATCGAGGGAGACTTTGAGGTAAAGAAGGAGCAGGGGCGTGTCTATGTATTCTGCCCGGAAAATTACGACTATGATGAGGCAGTAGATGCCCTGCAGCATGTATTTGGCATTGTGGGGATCTGCCCGGTTATGATCTTTGAGGAAAATGGATTTGAGAATATGGCAAAGGATGTGGTGGGCTATATGAAACAGTGCCACCCTGATTTTAACGGCACATTCAAGGTGTGGACACGCCGTGCAAAGAAATCCTACCCTATCAGCTCCATGGAAGTCAGTGCAGAGCTTGGAGGACGTATCCTGGATGAATTCCCAAATGCAAGTGTGGATGTACATGAGCCGCAGCTTAATCTGTCTGTTGAGATCAGAGACAAGGTTTATGTATATTCCCAGACCATTCCGGGAGCAGGAGGAATGCCGATCGGAACAAACGGAAAGGCAATGCTTCTTCTTTCAGGCGGGATCGACAGTCCGGTAGCCGGTTATATGATCGCAAAACGTGGTGTTAAGATCGAGGCTGTTTATTTCCATGCACCGCCATACACAAGTGAGCGTGCAAAACAGAAGGTAGTAGACCTTGCCCGCCTTGTGGCAAAATACAGTGGCCCCATCCGCCTTCATGTGGTAAACTTTACGGATATCCAGCTTTATATTTATGATCAGTGCCCGCATGACGAGCTTACCATCATCATGAGAAGATATATGATGCGCATAGCAGAACATTTTGCGAAAAAAGACCGCTGCCTGGGACTTATCACAGGCGAGAGCATTGGCCAGGTTGCAAGCCAGACCTTACAGAGCCTTGCTGCTACCAATGAGGTGTGTACACTTCCTGTATATCGTCCGGTGATCGGTTTTGACAAGCAGGAGATCGTGGAGATTTCCAAAAAGATTGATACATTTGAGACATCTATCCAGCCATTTGAGGACTGCTGTACTATCTTTGTTGCCAAGCATCCGGTTACAAAACCGAATCTTAAGGTGATCAGCCGCTCTGAACGCAAACTGGAGGAGAAGATCGATGAGCTTATGGAGACAGCGTTAAACACAACAGAAGTGATCGAGATCCGGTAAAAAAGGCGCAGCGAATGAAAGCCAAAGAATCCTGTCAACAGGATCCTTTGGCTGCTGCGTGTGGTTTTTGGAACAAAAAAAGAGGAACTGTGAAAACAGTTCCTCCATGCATGCATTGAATCAGATTATTCAATTGTGTATTTGGAAATAATCTGCATAACGTTGTCAAGTGCAGCACCGTCAGCATGGACATTAAGGTCGATCGGCTTGGAAAGATCCAGGCTGAAGATACCCATAATGGATTTCGCATCGATCACATATCTACCGGATACTAAATCAAAATCGCAGTCGAATTTGCTGATCTCGTTTACGAAAGCCTTCACCTTATCGATGGAGTTCAGTGAAATTTTTGCTGTTTTCATTATAATAACCTCCCTTGATAGATTTTATTACTTACAGCTTTCATCTTACCTGTAGGCCTAAAAAATGTCAAGGTGAAAAGAGATAAAAATTATTTTAATAATTAGTGAAAATGTATAAAAAGTGAGGAAAAATGAGAAATAAGGTAGCATTACACAATCTGGGATGCAAGGTAAATTCATATGAACTTGAGGCTATGCAGCAGCTTCTGGAAAATGCAGGCTATGAGATCGTTCCCTTTGAACCGGGAGCAGATGTGTATGTGATCAACACCTGTACAGTTACCAATATTGCAGACCGCAAATCAAGACAGATGCTTCACAGGGCAAAAAAAATGAACCCGGATGCCATTGTGGTGGCTGCCGGCTGTTATGTGCAGACTGGCGGGGACAAACTGAAAAAAGATGAGGCTATTGATCTGGTCCTTGGCAATAACCAGAAAAAAAATATCGTTGAAGCCCTGGAAGAATTTCAACTGGAAAAACAGGATAACGGTTCCCATGTGATCAGGATCAATCAGACAAAGGAATATGAGGAACTGACCATAGACCATACAGCAGAGCATGTACGCGCCTATATCAAGGTACAGGACGGCTGTAACCAGTTCTGCACATACTGTATCATCCCATATGCAAGAGGCAGGGTGAGAAGCCGCAGGATCGAAAATGTGCTTCACGAGGTAGAAGCACTGGCAGACAAAGGCTACAGGGAAGTAGTTCTCACCGGGATCCATTTAAGCTCCTATGGAGTGGATTTTCCGGAGGAAGAAAAACAGACACTTCTTTCCCTGATCGAGGCAGTACATGAGATATCCGGAATCGAGAGGATCCGTCTGGGATCCCTGGAACCGAGAATCATCACAAGGGAGTTTGCAGAAAAAATCGCCGCGCTTCCCAAGGTGTGCCCACATTTCCATCTGTCACTGCAGAGTGGCTGCGATGAGACCTTAAAAAGGATGAACCGGAAATACACCAGTGAAGAATACAGAAAAAGCTGTGAACTTTTAAGGGAGGTATACAAAAATCCCGCACTTACCACAGATGTGATCGTTGGTTTCCCCATGGAAAGTGAGGAGGAATTCGAAAGCTCCAGGGCATTTGTGGATGGAATCCGGTTCTATGAGACCCACATCTTCAAATATTCCAGAAGGCAGGGAACCAGGGCGGCTGCCATGAAAGGCCAGCTTACGGAGGCGGAAAAAAGTGCAAGAAGCGATGTGATGATCGGGATGCACCACAGACATGCACACGATTATGAGACTTCCATGATGGGAGAAGAGCTTAAGGTCCTTATTGAAGAAGAAATCCGGAAAGACGGAAAAAGCTGGTATGCAGGACACAGCCGGGAATATATCAGAACAGTAGTGGAAAAATCACCGGAGTACGGGATCAATGATATTATCACCGTGAAAGCAGAGAGGTTTTTTGAGGAACATATCCTGACAGGAACAGTTACAGGCAGGGATCAACAGCAGGGCATTTGAATTAAGCATTGTAATTTTACAAGAATTATATTAAAATAAAAAAGAATATATTTTAAGGACGTGAGAAATAATGGCAGAGAACAATCTTGGAAATACGCAGTATTTCAGAACAAAGCCGGATCAGGAGCTTCAGGTTAAGGAAGTCCTGGATCTGGTGTACACAGCAATGGATGAGAAGGGGTATAACCCGGTGAACCAGATCGTCGGATACATTATGTCCGGAGATCCCACCTATATTACAAGTCATAAGGGCGCAAGAAGCATGATCATGAAGGTGGAGCGTGATGAGCTGGTAGAGGAACTTCTCAACGAGTACATTAAGAATAAATCCTGGGAACGGTAATATGAGGATACTGGGACTGGATTATGGCTCTAAGACTGTGGGGGTTGCCATAAGTGACCCTCTTGGTTTTACTGCACAGGGCGTGGAGACGATCTGGAGAAAGCAGGAGAACAAACTGCGCCAGACACTGGCACGTATTGAAGCAATCACAGAGGAGTACCAGGTGACGGAAATCGTACTTGGATACCCCAAGAATATGAATAACACAGTAGGAGAACGGGCAGAGAAATCTCTGGAGTTTAAGGAGATGCTTGAGAGACGTACAGGCCTGCCTGTTATTATGTGGGATGAGAGACTGACCACCATGGCTGCGGACCGTACACTGGAAGAGACAGGTGTGCATAAAGAGAACCGCAAGGAATTTCTTGACCAGGTGGCAGCAGTTTTTATTTTGCAGGGATATCTGGACTCTCTGGCTCATAAAAGCCTGTAAGTCAGATTTTCCTAAGGAACGGATAAGGAAGAATTGAATATGGAAAAAATAATATTTCAGTCAGACGACGGCACTGCTGCAGAATTTTATGTGGAAGAGCAGACCAATATCGCAGGTGTGACTTATCTTTTGGTGTCCGATTCATTGGACGATGAGGCGGACGCTTACATTCTGAAGGATATTTCTGCGCCCGGAAGCCAGGAAGCATGCTATGAGATGGTAGAGGATGAAGATGAGCTCCAGGCAGTGTATGGGGTTTTTCAGCAGATGCTGGATGACGTGAATTTTGAATGGAGGAGCGATTTTTGAAAAGCGAGAACAACAGTGACAACAGAAATGCAGAGAGCAAAAGCCAGACTCCTGCAGCAGGCAGCAGAAGAATGCCCAGACAGAAAAACGCAGCACCAAGAAACAGACAGTTCAGAAACAGCGGTTCAAAGGGACACGAGGAGAAATCCGGCAGAGGTTCCAGAAGAAACCAGTCCAGAAGCAATGAGAAGACCGCAGTGAAGGCAGCATCCAGATCCTCCAGGAATACTGTGAGGACACAGGGACGTAAGAACAGCCGTAAGGCAGCAGCTTCCAGGCTCAAGATCATTCCGCTTGGAGGACTGGAACAGATCGGAATGAATATTACAGCCTTTGAGTACGGTGACAGTATCGTGGTGGTGGATTGCGGACTTTCTTTTCCTGAGGATGATATGCTGGGAATCGACCTTGTGATCCCGGATGTCACCTATCTGAAAGAGAATATCTCAAAGGTAAAGGGATTTGTGATCACACATGGCCATGAGGACCATATCGGAGCACTTCCCTACATCCTGAAAGACATCAATGTACCGGTTTACGCCACCAAACTTACCCTTGGCCTGATCCGTAACAAGCTTAAGGAGCATAACCTTGTACGCAGTACCAAGCTGAAAGAGGTAAAACACGGACAGGTTATCAACCTGGGAGAGTTTGCTGTTGAATTTATCAAGACCAACCACAGTATCCAGGATGCATCTGCACTGGCGATCTATTCACCGGTGGGAATCGTTGTGCATACCGGAGACTTCAAGGTGGATTATACACCGGTATTCGGTGATGCCATTGATCTGCAGCGCTTTGCCGAGATCGGAAAGAAGGGGGTTCTTGCACTGATGTGCGAGAGTACCAATGCGGAGCGACCGGGATTTACCATGTCTGAGCGTACTGTGGGACATGTTTTTGACAATCTTTTTAATGAGCACAGGAATTCAAGGATCATCATAGCCACATTTGCATCCAATGTGGATCGTGTACAGCAGATCATCAATACAGCTTACCGCTTCGGAAGAAAGGTTGCTGTGGAGGGCCGCAGTATGGTCAATGTCATCTCTGTAGCGTCAGAGCTTGGCTATCTGCAGATTCCGGAGAACACCCTTGTTGAGATCGACCAGGTGAAGAATTATCCGGATGACAAGATGGTTCTGATCACAACCGGAAGCCAGGGTGAGTCCATGGCTGCACTTTCCCGTATGGCAGCAAATATCCACAAAAAGATCACCATCAAGCCCAATGACACCATCATCTTCAGCTCCAATCCTATCCCAGGCAACGAGAAGGCTGTTTCCAAGGTTATCAATGAGCTGTCCATGAAGGGGGCCAAGGTTATTTTCCAGGATGTCCATGTTTCCGGACATGCCTGCCAGGAGGAGATCAAACTGATCTACTCCCTTGTAAAACCTAAATATGCTATCCCGATCCACGGCGAGTACCGTCATCTGACAGCACAGCGTCAGATCGTGGAAGAACTTGGGATTCCCAAAGAAAACATCTTTATTCTTTCTTCAGGAAATGTGCTGGAACTGGATGACCAGACTGCCAAAGTTACAGGAAGCGTTCATACAGGGGCTATCCTGGTTGACGGACTTGGCGTAGGTGATGTTGGAAATATTGTGCTCCGTGACCGTCAGCATCTGGCTGAGGACGGAATCATGATCGTTGTCATGACACTGGAACGTCACAGCAATGTGGTTCTTGCAGGACCGGATATTGTTTCCAGAGGATTTGTCTATGTAAGAGAATCCGAGGATCTTATGGAACATGCAAGGGAAGTGGTTGAGACTGCCCTGGATTCCTGCCTGGAAAACAATGTGACAGACTGGGGCAAGATCAAGACCGGTGTAAAGGATGCTCTCAGTGAATATCTGTGGAAGAGGACAAAGAGAAGTCCGATGATCCTGCCGATCATTATGGAGGCGTAGGAGATGGACGAGATCAATATGTGTATCAGCAGCCTTATGGATGCTGTGCGCAGAAGTGATGTATATCTGGAATACAAGAAACAGGAGGCGGAGCTTGACAGGGACCCTGAGCTTAAGGCGAGGGTCCTGAAGTTCCGCGGTGATAATTTCAGACTTCAGAATGAAGCAAACAAGGATGAGCTGTTCCAGGTATCGGAACAGCTTAACCGGGAATCAGCATCTTTAAGACAGAATCTTAAAGTAAATGCCTATCTGGACGCAGAGCTTGCGTTGTGCAGGATGCTCCAGCACATATGCAGAAGCGTTGCGGAAGGTATTGACATACAGATTCCGGACTTATAGGAGGAAAGAAGGACTATGGCAGACACAAGAGAAAAGGTAGGCAGGGCCGGTGTTTTTCTGGCAGGGGGAATCTTTAAGGTTGCTCTGTATCTGTGTGTGATCGTTCTGATTATCTGGATCGGAAAATCATCATATGAATTTGGGTACAATATATTTAACCAGCAGGCCATAAGCCCGGGAGAAGGTGTGCAGGTAACTGTAGTGGTGAAGGAAGGGGCATCAGCATACAAGATCGGTAAGACACTGAAACAG
>CAKROW010000036.1 GCA_934373235.1 uncultured Blautia sp.
TAATCAGATGTATCTCCGAAATTATGCCATAAGCCAAGAGACACCTTCGGAAGCATCAGGCCGCTTTCTCCGCAGCGGTTATACTCCATAGTTTCATAGCGTTCTTTTGCAGGTGTGTACATTAGAACCTCCTTACTTTCCAAGCCGGATCATGTTCCAGCTATGTTTTGCAAAAACTGCCTCAAGCTTTCCATCATCCAGCTTTGAGTTCTCTGCTTTTACAGGAACTACATTCTCCGGCTGTATCTCTGTATTAACTGCCTGAAGATCATCACTGTTCAGCACAATATGCTCTATGATCTTATATCCTGCAAACTGTCTCAGATCGCAGGAAACTTCCATATCCTCATCCAGGCTCTTGTTCACAGCAAAAACAGTCAGGGTATCTTTTTCCTCATCCCAGACACACACAGAATCCAGGTAAGGAGCTTCACCATAGGTTTTGCTCTCATATACCGGTGTGACAACCTGTGTGTTGAGAACCGTTCCTCTTCCAAACACACTGGTCAGCATATACGGATAAAAGATAGTCTGCCTCCATGCCCCTGTATCGGATGTCATGATCGGTGCGATCACATTCACAAGCTGTGCCATGCAGGCGATCTTCACACGGTCAGCATGGCGCAGAAGGGTGATCAGCATACTTCCCACAAGAAGTGCGTCCTCAAAATTATATACATCCTCAAGCTGATGAGGTGCCTGTACCCATTTTTTCAGCTTCTTGTCCTGTTCGTTGCTATGGTACCATACATTCCACTCATCAAAGGAAAGATCGATCTGCTTCTTTCCATGCTTCTTCGCTTTTACTGCGTCACAGATGGATACTACACCGGAAATAAAATCATCCATGCCCTTGGAGCTTGCCAGAAAATCTGTACTGTCTCCTGCCGGATTCCCGTAATACTGATGAAGGGAAAGATAATCCACCTGGTCATACGCCTCATCCAGGACTGTATATTCCCAGGAGCCAAAGGTAGGCATATCCAGATTGGAGCTTCCGCAGGCAACAGTCTCCACTGTGGGATCCATAAATTTCATCAGGCGGGCCGTCTCCGCTGCAACTCTTCCGTACTCTGCGGCTGTCTTATGTCCCATCTGCCACGGACCATCCATCTCATTTCCAAGACACCATAATTTAATATTATGAGGTTTCTCATAACCGTGAGATCTGCGAAGGTCACTGTAATAAGTACCTCCCTCAAAGTTACAGTACTCCAGAAGATTCTTCGCATCCTCCGGTCCCCTTGTTCCAAGATTTACAGCCATCATCACATCACTGCCTGCTTTTTTGGACCAGTCCACGAATTCATTAAGTCCGAACCGGTTGGTCTCGATCACACCCCACGCAAGCTCCGGTCTGGACGGCCGCCGGTCCTTCGGGCCCACGCTGTCCTCCCAGCGAAATCCTGACACAAAATTTCCTCCGGGATAACGTACGATAGGAACCTGCAGTTCTCTTACCAGTTCCAGTGTATCTTTACGAAAGCCCTGCTCATCAGAAAGCGGGCTTCCTTCCTGATAAATGCCTTCATAAACTGCCCGCCCCAGATGTTCAATAAAAGAGCCGAAGATCCTCTTATCTGTTTTTCCCGTGAGAAAATATTTATCCACGATGATCTGTGCTTTTTTCATTGTAAAAACCTCCCATGATAGTATTTCAGCAACTGCTGCAGTACAGCTTCTCCCCATTCAGAAGTGTCTGCAATTACTTTCTATTCTATCATTTTGCCAGATTTATGTCATCGGTTTTATCTGAAGATCAGATATTTTTTACGCTGATCCCGACGGGGTCACAGAGCTGCATTACACTTCTCATATGCAAACAATGCTGCCCCAAGCGCTCCGCAAAGCTGTGCCTCATCACAGATATAAAGCTTTGCACCAAGCTTCTCCTCCAGCGCCTGGATAATACCCTGGTTTCTGGCAACACCGCCGGTCATCATATATTCGCCCGGATTTTTTTTGCCAAGGCGCGCAGCAAGGGCCCCGACTTTGGAGGCCACAGACATATTCAGACCGTGGATGATATCTGCAACATCCTTATTCTGGGCAACCAGAGAAACCACCTCTGACTCTGCAAATACAGTACACATACTTGAGATCACTACGTTTTCTTTCCACTCAAGACCCTTTGTGCTCATCTCCTCCAGGGAAAGTCCCAGGGTGCGGGCCATCATTTCCAGAAAACGTCCGGTTCCTGCCGCACATTTGTCATTCATAAGAAAGTTCTTCACTGCTCCGTTCTCATCAATGCTGATAGCCTTGATATCCTGGCCGCCGATATCAATGACTGTGCGTACATTGGGATTCAGGTAATGTGCGCCTTTTGCATGGCAGGTGATCTCCGTTATGCTGTCGTCACCGCTGTCAATGTAGGCGCGTCCATATCCTGTTGTAACAATACGCACAATATCTTCCTTCCTGATCCCGGCCTTTTCCACTGCCAGCTCCAGGCTCTTTTCCGCACTCATCATGGCACCGCCGCCTGTAGGGATGATCATGGTTGATTTGATCTTTCCATCTTTATCCAGTATTACAACATCTGTACTTGTGGAACCACTGTCGATTCCTGCCACATAATAAACTCCTGATTCCATTTTTTTCCTGATCTCCTCGCTGATTCCTTTTGATGGGTCCATATCCTCCGAGCCTTCCAGCGTCTCCGCAAATGCCTGCACTCTGGTGAGAAGCTGACCTGCACTCTGGCTGGTAAAATCTGTCTCTATCTTCAGAAGAGGTACCTTAATATCCCGTTTGATGCTGGCATATTCAAATCCATAATAATCACAGAACTTAATGGTATGATAGATGATACCCTTCAGGTTTGGATCCAGATACAACCTGTTTCTTCTTGTGCTGTTGTTCATACGGAAACATGGCATCTGGGAAAGAAGTGCATCTGCATAAGCCAGAAACATGGCGTCCTCATCCATTTTCTCCAGTTCCTCACGTACCACTGCAAGGCGTCTTCCTCCTGTGCAGGTGAGATTTTCCACATCCATACGGATATTGTCACGGATCATTTTTTCCAGGACACCGCTGACCCGTACACCCAGTACGCCGACATATGGCTGGTTATCCACATCCTCATGGCTGAAGCTGCTGAGAAATCCACTTTTGTCAAAAGTTTTCCCTGAAAATTCCTCATATGCCTTCTTAAGCCGCAGGATTCCCTGAGCAAGCTTTACTTTCTCACATTCATTATCTTCATGGGGCATGTCCAGCATATAAAGGAATTTACATTTTCCCGTACTTTCCACAATATCGTACACGCGGCGCATGGAGTCACAGCAGTTTACCAGAACAAGCTGATCCACCTTGCCCTCCAGCACTGCCTGGATCACAGATTTGCCGAAGCCGCACAGGTTGGCATGTGCGATCTGGTCAGAAAGTTCAAAGTTCTCAGGCATCTCCTCGAGGACCGCACATTCCTCACCGAAACCTCTGAACAATTCTGTCGGGGTATATTTACAGACATAATGTATCATGATCTCTTCGCCTCCCTGCTCTCACGGAGCATTTCCAGATAAGCCTGAAGCCTGGTGGAAACCTGTCCGTCACTGGTGTTTGCCGGATTACAGCCATCGCCGTCCAGCACGATGGTAGGAAGCCCTGCTTTTTCCAGAGAATTCCTGATAAGGCCGGAGGCTCCGATGGTATTTTTGCAGCCCCAGTGCGCAAACAGGATCCCGCCATCTGCCTCTGTAAGCTCTGCCAGTTCTTCTGCACGCCGGATCCTCTGTTTTACACTTCCGTTGTAAATACAGTTCACCATTTTTTCTGCCATTGCCTCATAGGGGTCTGAAGAATGCATCTTCTGGAATCCGTCTGCCACAAAGTCGCAGGCACTGATATGGATCTTATCACTGTAGTTAAAAACTTCCTTTACAGGTTCCTGGAGAAAAGGCATCATATGCATCCACAGGATCTTCAGCCCGTCCGCTGCCGGTGCCTTCTTCACATCCTCAAGAAGCAGTTTTGTATATTTCAGGGATTCCTTTGATCCTGCCATCAGATGGCACATGAAAATAGCGTAAAGCTCATTAGTGAGACTTGTCACCAGGCTGTGATCTTTTCTCAGTGCAAGCTGGCGGTTATAGTAGGATGCAGCCTCATTGCTGTTGGCAACTGCCTGCTGCACTGCCTGTTCAGGGATCTTTTTTCCCTGGATATCTTCCAGAAATTTCTTAAGTTCCCGTAACTGGTCTGCCACATATTCTGTGGAATCCTGATTTTTTTCATAAGGCACATCAATGTAAAACCCCGGAAGCTGGTACTTCTCTTTCAGATATGGAAATGTCATCATATTTCCGTCACAGGCAAGATTGGTATAAATGGTGCATTTAGGTTTCGGTACCAGTCCTGTCATGGATGCACCCAGAAATACCCTGTGGTAGGAACACATGGTTTCCGGAAACCCTTCCTCCTCTGTCCGAGCCAGAAAAGTCTGTTCACATCTGGTTCCTGCAATAAAGCAGGACATTGCCTCCACCGAATAAGGGGTCAGCCCTGCTGCCGTGAGAAGCTCCCCCGGAACAAAAATGCTGACCATCGCCGTATTCTCCGGCTTTGCCAGAGCTTTGATTATATTCTGCATAACAACACGGGCTACATACTGTCCGGAAGCAGGAAGCTTTTTGTCCGGAAAAAACTGCAGGCGTTTTTCCTGAAGGCGGTAGCCTGTGAGAAGAAGTTTTCTTGCTTTTTCAGAATCTTTTGTGGACTCTGTTCCCACAATATCCCCGAATTTTTTTATGATATCCAATATGTCACATCCTTTCGTAAGTCAAAAATCCCAAGAATATGGTAGTTGATATTACACACACATGTCCTGTAATGTATGAGATTTTCTTTCATACACATATGTATAGCACAAAAGATGAAAACGCGCAACAGTTATCCGAACATATTTTCGATTGTTAGTATTCCAAAGGCCGGAACACCTTCCCCATTCTGGTGTTCCGGCCTTTATATGCTGCCTTCCGGTTATTTCCTGCCTTAGAGCCTGTTTGAAAAAACATTCCGGCAATCTGCACGCTCCAGAGCGTGTCTGAAAAATCATTCCCGCAATTAGCGGTACATCTTCATATAATCTCCGTGTGCCTCGATCAGCTCATCACACATTGCCTGGATATCTTTGATGTTCAGCTCTGCACCTGTGTGCGGATCCATCATGGCTGCCTGATATATCTTCTGGCGGTCTTTGGTCACTGCTGCCTCAATGGCAAGGAGCTGTGGGCTGACATTGGATGAGTTCATAGCTGCCAGTTGTGTAGGAAGCTTGCCCACTTTTACCGGGTGCACGCCGGTTCCGTCGATATAGCATGGAACCTCTACGCAGGCATCCGGCGGAAGGTTGTCGATGTAACCGTTATTAAGAACATTTCCACCGATCTTGTACGGTGTGTTCGTTACAACAGCCTCCATGATGTAGGAAGCATACTCTTTACTTCTCTCATGGCCAATCTTGCCGTCTTTGAGGATATCCTCGCGCTCTTTTTCCCAGCCCTCGATCTGTTTGATACATCTTCTCGGATATTCATCAAGAGGAATATTGAACTCCTCGATCATTTCCGGATATCTGGATTTGATGAAGAACGGATTGTACTCTGCATTATGCTCACTGGACTCTGTACAGTAGTAGCCAAGATGGCGGATATACTCATAACGTACCATATCCTCATGCTTCTCACCGGATGTATTCTTCTCCTCGGCAATTCTGCGGATCTCCGGATACAGATCGTTTCCATCTTTATCATGGATCTCAAGAAGCCATGCCATGTGGTTGATACCTGCGATCAGCTCGGTACGTCCCTCAAGCTTGTCTTCCATTCCCATTCCCTCAAGAAGCTTCTGGGAGCAAACCTGAACGCTGTGGCAGAGGCCTACCGTACGGATCTTTGTGAAACGCTGCATATAACCGGTAAGCATTGCCATCGGATTGGAGTAGTTCAGGAACAGAGTGTTCGGGCAGACTTCTTCCATGTCCCGGGCAAACTCTTCCAGAACCGGAATCGTACGAAGTGCACGCATGATTCCGCCGATTCCCAGAGTATCTGCGATAGTCTGTTTGATTCCGTATTTCTTCGGGATCTCAAAGTCTGTTACTGTACATGGCTCATAACCGCCTACCTGAATGGCATTGACTACGAAATCTGCATCTCGAAGTGCATCTTTACGGTTTTCGGCGCCGAGATATGTTTTGATCACTGCGCGGTCCTCGTTTACGTTGTGGTTGATGGCACTTAAGATGATCCTGGAATCCTCCAGTCTCTTCTCATCAATGTCGTAAAGTGCGATCTCGCTCTCGCGAAGTGCCGGTGTGCACATACAATCGCCAAGTACATTTCTTGCGAAAACCGTGCTTCCAGCTCCCATGAATGTAATTTTGATCATGTTCGTTCCTCCTGTTGATCTTTCTGGATATTTCAGTGACAAATACCTCTGTTTTTAATAAAAACACTGATTTTCTGCTATTTCTGCGGTGCAGTTCCGCTTCATTTTTATTATGGCTTTATGATACTGCGGAAAGCATATTAAGAATATGTGCTTTGATGTTAATAATTGTTATTTTGTTGCATAGAAGTTATCCGGTGCAGAACCATACTGCGACTACATCTGCTTTTATCCGTTCGAATCTGTCACAGGATCAAGCCTCAGATTCCGTATAATCCCCCTTCTTTCCCTTCACTACAAGCCTTCTCTTTTCTTCCTTGTATTCTCTCGGACTTCTTCCTGTTCTTGCCTTAAATACCTTGGAAAAAGCCAGCGGATCTCTATACCCTACTCTTGCAGCTACTTCACTGACCTGAATATCTCCGTTTTTCAGAAGAGATTTTGCTTTCTCAATGCGGAGGTTCATAAGATATTCCTGTGGCGAGCATCCGAGGGTTTTCTTAAACGAACTGGTAAGATAGCTCCGGTTGACTCCAATGTGGTCTGCCAGCTCATTGATCTTCAATCTCTTGTCAAAATTAGCTGCAATGTAATCCACTGCATGCTCCACATAAACAGAATTGGGATATCTGCGGGATGGGAGAAGCTTGCCTTCTCTCAGACATGCATCTCTGTTATCCGTGATCAGTTCAGAAAAAAGGAGCATCAGAAGTCCGTTCCGTTTCAGCTCATTTTCAAAAACGAGTTTGTTGGTCCGTACCATTGCATCAATATACTTCGCAGCATTTTCCATGCAGTGGATCCTTCGTACCGGATTTTCCCGGCTGAAGCCACTTACATGGATCACTTCCTCTGCAGTCATTCCCTCAAATCCTACCCAGCGGTATGTCCAGGGATCATCCATGTCTGCCTCATACCATGCCTCCACACTGGATGGGATCAGAAATGCTTCTCCGCCGGTCAGATGATACTGGTGTCCATCCATCTCAAAAACCCCGGTTCCGGATTCCACGATATGAAGTACATGAGAGATCCTTTTATTTGGCCCAAAGCGATGTCCCGGATCACAGCTTTCCCACCCACAGTAGGTAAGACAGATATCCACCGCACCTTTCTTTAAATTCTCCAGACATTTATATTTGTCCGAATTTGTATACCCAACTGTATGAAGCACCTTGTCACCTCCCTGATATTCTAGTCTTCTTTTCAGGTCAAGCGGCTATCCGCGATCCTCAGCTCTGTTCAGACAGCCGGCACCTCAGCAGCAGACCGCCATATCCGGCGGTCTGTCTGTATCAGCTAACTGTTCTGAAGCTGATCCGATCAATCCTCTGCCTCTATTGTATACAATACAGAATGGAAATCACCGTTTGTCTTGTTGCAGTAGTCACGGTCAACCGGGATTCCCGCATACATCAGCTCATTTCCATATGCTTTCAGGCTCTTATCTTCCCATGCTACATTGTAGAGCTGATCCTCGTCAAGACCTTTGAAGCGCAGACGCATCCAGGAAGCATTAACCTTGTTCAGTCTCTCATAATATCCGGCAACTGCCTGCTTCTTATCCCTGGAAACAACCATCCAGGCAGTGTCATTACCTTCAAACGGGCTTAAGATACGGTAGAAATCACCATCCACCTGGATCAGGTCGCGGTGCTTCTTCATGAATTCTACCTGTGCCTTTACCTCTTCGATCTCTTCATCACTTAAAAGGTTCAGATCCAGTTCATAGCCAAAGGTTCCGAAATATGCCACATTTGCTCTTGTAGAAAGCGGTGTGGTACGGTGCAACTGATGATTCGGTACTGCTGATACATGGGAACCCATGCTGACGATCGGATAAACAAAGGAGGTACCGTACTGGATCTTTTCTCTCTCTGCTGCATCGGTATCATCACTGGTCCATGTCTGCGGTGCAAAATACATCATTCCAGGATCAAATCTTGCTCCACCGCTTGCGCAGGATTCAAAAAGAATGTCAGGGAATCTCTCTGTCAGTCTTGTATACAGCTCATAAACACCAAGGATATATTTATGCATGGTCTTGCCCTGATCTGCTGCAGATGCGCCGCGGCTGAAAGGCTCGGACATGTAACGGTTCATATCCCATTTAATGTAGGAAATGGAAGATTCCTCAATAACTTTGGAGATGGAATCATAAATGAAATCCACAACCTCAGGTCTGGAGAAATCAAGAACATGCTGATGTCTTGAGTGGGACTCAAAGCGGTCCGGTGCTCCGATGAGCCAATCCGGATGTGCTCTGTAACAGTCGCTGTTCTTGTTTACCATCTCAAGCTCTACCCAGAGACCGAATTTCAGGCCCATCTCCTCGATCTTACGGGAAAGTCCGGAAATCCCGTTAGGAAGCTTATTCTTATTTACGAACCAGTCGCCAAGTCCCTGGTAATCATCGTTTCTGGTTCCGAACCATCCGTCATCCAGAACGAACAGCTCTACCCCAACCTCTTTGGCTTTTTTTGCAATATTGAGGATTTTTTCCTCATTAAAATCAAAATAGGTTGCCTCCCAGTTATTAAGGAGGATCGGACGTGCATGATTTCTCCATTTTCCGCGCATCAGGCGGTCACGGTACAGTCTGTGGTAAGCCTGGCTCATTCCGTTTAAGCCCTTATCGCTGTATACCATAACAACCTCCGGAGTCTGGAATTCCTCATCTCTGGAAAGCTCCCAGGAAAATCCCTGGGGATTGATTCCCATCATAACTCGTGTCATCTCGTAAGTGGAAACCTCAACCTGTGCAAGGAAGTTACCGCTGTATACAAAGCTGAAGCCGAAAACATCGCCTGTGTCTTCTGTTGTATAAGGACGCTTCAGTGCGATAAACGGATTCTGCTCAGAGCTGGAACCGGTTCCTGCAAGACTCTGTACAGCCTGTGTTCCCATCTCAAGCTTGCGTGTTTTTACATAACGCTCACGTGCCCACGCACCGGAAAGATGGATCATCTCATAATCCATATCCGGGAACTCCACTGCTGCACTCATCACATTCTCGAGGCGGATCTTCTGATCCCCTTTCTGAACAAGGCGTGCGCTTCTTGTGATCACCGGATAATCCTCATATACAGAATATGTAAGAACAAGGTCTGTATCCATCACAGGATCATGAAGTGTGATGTCCAGAGATGTTGCCTCTTCCTGGCTCTCTGTGTAGGTTGCCGGAAGACCGGCAAGCTTCTTCTTGCCGCCGTAGATCTCATGAGAAACATATTTGAAATCTACGATCTCGCTTCCGTTCTCCTGACGAACAGTAAGGGCAGGGCTTCTGTAATCACCGGTTCCGTAAACAGGATACTCCTGTTTAATATACTGCATGGAAAGAAGCCCCGGCTCCGGAACACATACAGCCATCAGGGAACGCATGATCTCCTCGTGGAGATAGCTGAAATCCTCTTTGTCGCGGATGGCTTTTCCATAGTACAGATTCTCCATCTGGCCATTTTCCATGATACAGGTGATGTAGCTTAAATGTTTGTTATAAATGTGGAATGTCTTTGATCCCTCGTGAAATTTGATTGGCATGATTTTCTCCTTTTTTTCGTTTGCTGCGGATAAAAATATCCGTCTCTTTCCTTAAGAATCATCAAATGACGTACATTTTGACATTTACTTCGATAAAAAATACCGCTGACAACCTTAATAACCAAATCCTCAGTTATATACATTGTCAGCGGTCTTGTATTACTTTATGTAATATTTCTGATTACAGTTTTCCACCGCTGGTAGCAATACCTTCGATAAACTGTTTCTGGAAGATCATGTAGATCACGATCATCGGAATGCAGGCGATCAGAGATGCAGCCATCAGTTCCGGGAATTTGGATACGTACTGGCCCTGCATCTTTGCAAGTGCGGAAGAAAGCACCAGCATGTTCTTATCTGTATTAACGATCATCGGCCACATCAGGTCTTTGAATGCGAATACAGCCGTGAAGATTCCAAGTGCGACCATACTGGATCTTGTAAGTGGTGCCATGATGTAAAGGAAGGTCTGACCGATGTTACATCCGTCAAGTCTGGCAGCCTCCTCCAGATCCTTCGGCAGTCCCATATATCCCTGTCTCAGAAGGAAGGTACCGAACGCTGTGACCATACCAGGGAATACCAGGGCAAAGATCGTATTCAGCATACCCATCTTGCTGACCATCAGGTACTGCGGGATGATGAAGATCTGTACCGGAACCATCATCTGGAACAGTACAAGACTGAAGCAGAAATCACGGCCCTTGAAGTTCAGTCGTCCAAATGCATAGCCTGCCATAGTTGCTGTAAGAACTGCGCACACTACTCGGAATAAGATCAGAAGCAGTGTATTCTTGTACAGAAGCAGGAAGTTCATGTTGTTGATAACAGAAATAAATGCGTCTTTTCTCCATATTTTCGGGAAAATGGTGAAAGGATCTACAGATGTTGCTTCAGTTACAGATTTAAAAGCTGTCAGGATCATCCAGATAAATGGCACAAGCATCGTAATGGACACAATGATCAGTATGACATGTATTAAAATAGTGGTTAATTTCTTTTTTGTTTCCATACTATCCATGGTTAATCCCCCTTTTTAGTTGTAGAATACCCATTTCTTCTGACCGATCATCTGGAATACTGTCAGGATCATGGTGATGATAAGAAGAACTACTACGATCGTAGCACCGTATCCCATATTCTTATTGATAAATGCATATTTGTAGAACAGATAAACCAGTGACTGAGTCTTGGTAAGTGCCGGGTTTGACTTGTCGATAACCATATAGATCAGGTCGAATACCTGAAGGGATCCGATCACACGGGTAACAAGCACGAAGAAAATGGTTGGTGAAAGAAGCGGGATCGTGATGTTAAAGAATGCATTCACGCCTGTTGCACCGTCAATGGATGCAGCTTCATAATAATCTCTCGGGATCTCCTGAAGTCCTGACAGGAAAAGAACCATATTGTAACCGATGATAGACCATACACCGATGATCGCAACGGAAAATACTGCAATTTTCGGATCAGAAACCCAGTTTACATGAACATGGAAAACGTTATTGATAAGACCATAATCAGAGTTGAACAGCCATCTCCATACCATGGCTACCGCTGCCGGAGCTGCTACCATCGGAAGGAAGATGATGGTTCTGTAAACAGAACGGCCCCTCATCTTTCTGTTAAGAAGTACTGCAAGAACAAGTGCGATGGCAATGGAAAAGGGAACCTCCACGATCGCATATTTGAATGTGTTGATCAGTGCCTGCCAGATCTCTTTATCTGCAAAAACCTTCTGGTAGTTCTGTAAACCGATAAAGATATTTCCTTTACCAAAATCTCCTGTCTTGAAAAAGCTCTGGTAAATAGTCTGGAAGATCGGAATGATGTTCAATACGATCAGTCCGATGGTTGTTGGGAGAATAAACAGCCAGCCCCAGAGGAACTCACTGCGCTCTCTCTTCGTCCGTGCCTGTGACTTGGTAGTTTTAGCCATAAGAATCACTCCTTCTATTCCTTCTATGTATGAGGCCGCTGCACCTGAGTGCGGCGGCCCCTCTCATTACTGCACTTAATTATCGGTGTTTCTTAATGCTTACTCCTCAGCCAGCTTCTCGTTCATCTGATCAGCCATCTGCTTGCAAGCCTCTTCCATTGTGATGTCGCCTGTGTAAACGCCTTTAAGGATCTCATTGTCCTCGTTCTCCCATGTTACAGTAGATTTGGAGTATGGACGGATCTCCATGTCATCCATCATGTTCAGGTAAGCCTGAAGATTGAAGTCTGCGGATTTAGCCCATGCATCAGATGTATCTTTGTATGCACTCATTGTAACACCAAGCTCAGCCTGTTTCTCCTGAGCCTCTTTTGATCCGAGGTACTCGATCAGCTGCCAAGCTTCCTCTGTGTGCTCACCGGAAGCAGATGCTGCCCATCCAAGTCCATTATATAAGGAAGCTCTTCTACCTGTCTCAGCGTTCTTAGGAAGCTCTACACAATCACAGTTAGCTGCTGTGTATTCGTTCTCTTTAAATGCTGCAAGCATCCAGGAGCCCTGGCATGTCATAGCGATCTTACCAGCCTCAAAAAGTACATCCTCGTTGTTCTCGGACATTGTCTCAAGAGACGGCATCACACCATCCTTGATCCATCCTTCCAGTGTCTGCATAGCTGCGATAGTCTTCTCATCATCCCAGCCGGATTTTGTCTTGTCATCACTGATGATGTATCCGCCGTTATCAAAGATCAGGTTGTAGTATCCAGCCTGGTTGTTATCATTTCTCATTCCGAGACCGTACTGGGAACCATCATCCTTAGTAAGCTTCTTAGCTGCCTCTGTAACATCATCCCATGTCCAGTCAGCTGTCGGATAATCAAGTCCTGCCTCATCAAATAATGTCTTGTTGTACCAGAGAGCGATGGTATCTATATCCTTCGGTACTGCATAATATTTGTCATCGTATGTATACAGTCCCCAGATATCCTCCGGATAGTTCGCCGGGTCAATCAGATCGCTGTCTTTGATCTTATCGGTCAGATCAAGAAGCATATCGTTGGACATGTATCTCTCACTCTCATTGGAGTGCATCCAGAATACGTCCGGAAGGGAACCACCCTGTGCACCGGCCTCGAGCATTGTCCAGTACTCATCCCATTTAACAACGGAAATCTCTGTCTTGATTCCTGTCTTCTCTGTGAAGTCTGCGAGAATTTCTTTGATTCCCGGCTCCTGGTTGCTGTCCCAGATAGAAACGGAAAGTGTAACGTCATCGCCCTTGGCATATACAGGAACTGCTGTCATTACCATGGCACCTGTTAATAATAAAGCTGCTACTCTTTTGAAATTCATAACTTCTTCCTCCTTTTTGGGATCTTTCTTATTTTCCCTATTTCTTTGGTCAGTTTTTATATTTTTTCACGTCCCTGACCGTTGATATTATTATAATTGCACATGGAAAAATGATAAATAGATTATTGTCATTTCAATATGGAAAAATGTTATCTTTTATTCATTTTATCCATTTTTCATTCATACTTTGTTAATTATTCGTCACTTTTCCCGGTTTTTTTACGTTCTTTTCATATATTTTCACAGTTTCCACTATTTTTGAGTATATTTTGTAACTATTTTATTTCTTTATGGCAAAACCAACATTTTTACATGTCTGTTTTTGTATGTTTTTGCTAACCCAAAACATGTACAAATGTCATTTGACGAAAAATTTATTTTTCTTTTCCTAACATATCTCCATGTATGCCATCATTTTTACATGTGCACGAAAAATTTCACTTTTTTACAGTCATATAAAATTTCCCCCCAAAAAAATATCCGGCTATACTGATTGCCTCTCAGTAAGCCGGATATTTACGATCCGTATTTAATGCATAACTCTGCACAGGATACTTATCTGCGTTCCCTCTCTTTACACACAATCAAAAACTGTGCTAAGATTAGCTGTATCGGACTTTTCCCATATGATCCGTTTTTCATTTCTATATAAGGAGGTTATTTCGTTATGAATCTATTAAATGAAGATAATGTCGTTCATGTATTCCTCAACAAACTGGGCGACATCGTGATCGCCAATCTTCTTTTTATTCTCTGCTGCATCCCCGTGATCACCATCGGGCCGTCACTGACTGCCCTTTATCACTGCATGATGCGTACAGTAAAGGGGAATAACAACGGCACAACGAAAACATTTTTCAGAGCGTTTAAGGAAAACTTCAAACAGTCACTGATCATATGGCTGCTGATCCTTGCTGCCGGAGCCGTGATCAGCCTGAATATACGCTTTCTGCTCCATGCAGAGGGAAGCGCTGCACATATGCTGTTTTATCTTTCTGTGGGAATTCTGACTCTGCTGATAATTTTTACTTTATACATATTCCCGGTGATCGCAACCTTTGCCAATACACTGGGTGCACTTTGCAGAAATGCATTTCTGCTGGCATTTATACATTTCCCCACAACGATCGCCATTGCAGTGATCACAATCTTTCCATTGTATATGACTTATCTTGATGTAAAGCTGCAGCCGCTTTACGTATGCTGCTGGTTTTTCTTCGGATTTGGACTTGTAGCTTTTATAAATTCGATGTTGTTGTATCGATTTTTTAAGAAACTGCTTCCTCCGGAGGAGGATATTTCTCTTTTGTGATAAAGCGTGAGAAATTTGCGAGGGGGAAATCACTCAAAGTTGCCAAGCCCGCTTTTCCCCCTCGCAGGCGTCCACATATCCTACTCTCTCTTCAAAACAATCAACCCGTCATTCTTATCAAGAACCACATTCTGTCCCCCCTCCAGAACATCCCTTTCCGACTCACCAATGCCAACGCACCTCCAGTTCCCCTCAGGCAGACAGACGCACCTGGAAACTTCCCCCTGCTTCCAAACAGGCGCCACCAGCAGATCCTCACCGATCATAAACTGATCCATCACCCTCTCCATCCCCTGTCCGGGAAAAACATACTCCATAGAGCGTGCAATCGGTTCACCCTTAACCTTCGCACACTCCACAGCCCTCAAAATCTCAGGCAGACACTTCTCCCTGAGAGCCAGTGCATCCCTGACTCTCTGAAAATCAGCCTCAGGCAGCACCCTCCATGGAGAAGCAGAAAACTGCATCACCGGCATCAGAGCCGCAATCTGCGCATATCGTACAAACATTTCCGGCGTACACGCATTCTCATTCCCATTCAAAAAGCAGGTATACTCACCCCCACCGATCATATCCGGACTGCCAAAAGGATGACCTGTCAATCCCTGGATCAACGTGTCCGGAATCAGGCCAGCAATACCAGTCTCATCCCACTTCGTCTGCTTATCGCAAAGCCTCTGCATCAGCGAATAACCACCGGCCCGAAAGCACACCCTCAGTTCATTAAACGCAAACTGCTCTCCAAACTCAGCCCAGAGTCTGGACAGCTCATCTGAAGAAACATCCCTGAACAGCTTGTCACCGTCATGATAATAACACGGATCCCCCGCATCCAGTTTAAAGCCATCTACTCCCATATCCAGCAGCACATCCAGTTGCTCCTTCAGCCACCTCATTGCTTCCGGATTTGTCAGATCCAAAGCTGCAGAATAACCATTCCACCACTCCAGGATACGCGGTTTTCCCTCCGTAGTCTCGATCAGATAATGCTTATCCCGAGCCTCCCTGAACTCAAGCGTATCCGGAGTAATAAAAGGACAGATCCAAAGCATTACAGAAAAGCCCATCTCATGCAGCTCCTGGATCATCGCCTTCGCATCCTTAAAATTATCACCACAGAACTGCCACCTTCCATAATAAGGAGACCATCCATCATCAATCATCAGGATCCCGGAAGGAAAGCCATTTTCCAGAATACCTTTTGCATATTTCAGGATATTTTCCTGGGTCTGATGATAAGTAAGCTCGATCCAGGAATTATACACCGGTGCTTTAAAAAAACTCTCTGAAAGTCTGATCTCATGAAATGGAAAATGCGCTCTCATTGCTTCAAGGTATGCACCTCGCAGATCACCGAACCCTTCCTCCAGAACGATCAGCTCCGGACCCTCTGCTTCAATCTCGCCTTTTTCAAAAGAAATCCTAAAGCCGGCGTCACTCCAGATATAACGACCTTTTGAAGAAAGGAATAAGGGCATGATCTGATTATGGGTTGGATTCTTGATGAAATCCCATTCCACACTATCCTCTGCACTTACAGGCTGCCGATAACCTTCATAGACTGCACCACCGTACCAAAATTCGTTTTTTAACATAGTCGTATTCATGTTGAAACTCCTTTCTACCTTGTCCTCTTCACTCCAATATTGTATAATCACCTCATACAACATCCCACCCCATTTTGTGACTCAAAATTGTGTTTTTGTTGCATATCAAAAAAACAGGAGGCTCAGCCAAATGAAAAAAGAACCCAACCCCCAGCACACCCTCTCTGTCTACTTCTGCGGTCAGGAAGACTGTGGCCCGAACCACTCCTTCGGACCGGCCATGCGCCCACACTACCTCCTCCACGTGATCTTCCACGGCAGAGGCATCTACCAGTGCAGCGGCCACACCTACCATCTGAAAGCAGGTGACGCCTTTCTCATCCGCCCCATGGAATCCATCTACTACCGCGCCGACAGCTCCGACCCCTGGAGCTATGCCTGGGCAGGCTTTGACGGCTCCGCCTGCAAAGAGATCCTGAAACAAACCGTATTTTCCGACTCCCTCATCTTCACCCCGGAAACACCCTCCCGGCAAAACAGCCTCCTCACCCATATGCAAAGCCTCCTTGACACCTTTTCCGAAAACAATGGAAACGATCTTGCCTCCACAGGAAGCCTCCTGCTGATGCTATCCGATATGCAAAAAAAGCCCTCCGAAAGCAGGACCGACATCGCAACCCTCTACTTTCAGAAAGCCTCCGAATACATCAGAAACAACTACGCCTATCCCATCCAGATCTCAGATGTTGCACGCTACGTAGGAATCGACCGTTCCTATCTTTACCGGATCTTCATGGAACACGAAAACACCTCCCCAAAACAATATCTCCTGAAACACCGCCTACAGATGGCAACTCAGCTTCTCTGCTCATCCTCCTGTACTATCACAGAAGCAGCTCTCTCCTGCGGATTTCGGGACGCTCCCTCCTTCTGCAACTACTTCCGTCAGGGAACCGGTTACACTCCAAAGGAATTCCGCAAAATCTACGGTGGAACCATCTACTCCTGACCAGATGCCTGCACTCCATCATTTTCCTGCCCGCCGAAAGATAACCGCTCCTAACCGCAGACAAACCGGAACTGGTCAGAGGTACCATCATCCACAGCCCCATCACAATATTCCGCACCTACATCTGGTGGCGCACCACCTTATACTCATCTCCGGATCTGTAATAAGGGCACTCTTTATATTCGCTGCTCACAAACCGGTAATATTCATCCTCATCCAGACTCACATCGCAGAAATATTCTTCTGTCTCTTCATCATAAGTATAGTTTGCACAATATTCACAACTGATTCCGCCCATTTATCTCTCCTCTCCCAGAGCCTTCTCGTAACACCAGTACGCATGGCCAAACAGCATACATTCCCCCACATTCTGAAAATTCAGTTTTTCGTAGGAACGGAGGGCTTTTATATTATCCTTTGCAACGAGAAGGTGAACGCTTCTGCACCCACGTTTTGCAAGCTCTGCCATAGCATTTGTAAGAAGCTCCCTGGCCAGTCCCTGATTCTGGTATCTAAGGCTCACGCCCACCCTGGAAAGCTCTGCGGAAGGCACCATCGTCTCTGACCAGCAGGTTAGTTTCTCAACCTCCGGATCATCATCTATGGAGATCACTCCTGCCAGATTTTTGCCGTCACGGAGACAGAACAGTGCATCTCTGGAAAGATCAAACTCTATTTCTCTTTCTGCGGGATAATCCTCTGTCCATACACAGTATTCTGTTCCCAGAAGGGAACGGTACAGCCGTAGCACATCATTTTTTTCTGATTCTTTTACTCTGTCAAAGATCATTTTTGTCCCTGTATCTTTCTTGTGGCTTTACGCACACACATAAGGCATGTAGGCAGTATATAACAGCTTGCCGAGATCCATGCTGCCTGGTCTGCACAGCAGATGGCGGTAAATCCATATGTCCCCACAAAGCCAATACTTACGATCACCCTTGCAATCATCTCTGTCACACCGGAAAAAACTGCCCTTCCGGAATATCCCAGTCCCTGTGTTACCATTCGGTTTACATTCAGGATACCAAGCGTCCAGTAGAAGAACCCCAGGTACCTCAGATATTTGGCAGAGGCATCCAGCACATCCACCGCATCCCTGCTTACAAAGATCCTGGTCAGTGTTCTGCCACCAAAGATCAGCACAATTCCTGCCACCGCTCCATACAGAACTCCCACGGCAACTGCCTGTCCAAGCCCCTTCCTGATCCTGTCTGACTGTCCTGCTCCAAGATTCTGGCTGCAGAAAACGGATGCCGCAGTGGAAATTGCGTCAAAAGGACACATGGCGAACTGCTTGATCCTCATGGCTGCCGTAAATCCGGAAACATAAACACTCCCCAGTCCGTTGTTGGCAGACTGCATTACCATACTTCCGATAGCAGTGATGGAAAACTGCAGTCCTGTTGGAAGTCCCATCATAAGAAGTTCTTTTACGGCAGTATTCTCCATGTGGCGGTCTTCCTTTTTCAGCCACATCAGTTCCATTTTTTTTATGATCACAAGCAGACAGCATATACCGCTGACAGCCTGCGCTGTGATCGTCGCAATGGCAGCACCTGCACAGCCCCATTTCAGCACAACAATACAGAACAGATCCAGAATGATATTCAAGCCTGCTGAAAACGCAAGGAAAATAAACGGTGTCCTGCTGTCTCCCACTGACCTTAAGATACTTGACAGATAATTATACATCAGTGTAAAGGGGATACCCAGAAAGATTATAATAATATAACGGTATGCATCTGCATAAATATCTGACGGAACTGACAGGATATACAGGATCTGATGACAGAATACCGCACATACTGTGGTAATGATCACAGCGATCACAGCAGTAAGCACTGCACCGTTAAATATGTACTTTCTCATTCTGTCCGGTTTGTCCGCACCAAAATATTTCGCCACCGGCACACCAAAGCCTGTACAGCTTCCCATACAGAAACCAAGTACAAGGAACTGTATACTGCTGCTTGCTCCAACACTGGCCAGTGCCTTTGCTCCAAGGATCTGTCCTACAATAGCCGCATCAATGATATTATAGGTCTGCTGCAGAAGATTTCCCAGCAGAAGCGGAAAAGCAAACTGCATCATAAGTTTCAGGGGATTTCCCTTTACCATGGATGTTGACATCTCATTCACCTTCCATCCTGTTATCTGTCAGTTTTTCCAAGTATGATCTCCATAAGTCTTTTGTTCAGCATGATCGTCCGGTTCCACGGATTAATGATCACACCCTCCACCTCATCAACGGAAAGAGCTGTCTCAAAAAGCTTCTCCATCTCCGCCATAAAAGTGGATTTGACCTTTCCGCCACCTTTAAGTTCTTCCTCAAAGCTTGTAAATGCCGCCCACCAGATTTTCCCTCCGGATGTTATGGCCTGTATCCGGATCTGTCCGTCTCCCTTTGGCGGCTCCACAGCTACAATAAGCTGGCCGCCCTGACGCATACCTCTGCGTATGACAGTCAGGGTGTGTGCCAGCATCTCCGGTGTGGACTCTTTCTGAAGTCCGGCAATGGCATCCTCGATCTTCTGGTTAGCTGTTAATATGTCATCTGACTGATTGTTTATCCTGTCACTCATTTTTTCACCTTTCTGATATGTATCTCCGATACTGCAACCTTTTCGTTTATGGCGATTCCCGTAAAAAACAGGAATGAAATTTCTGCAGAAATCCATCCCCGCAGAATCCGGTTCAAACAGCAGGCAGCCCTTTTTTCCAGTATCTCTACTATATCATTTTTCCATTCAGATTGCATCTGAATTTTTTATATGATAATATAAAACTGTTGTAAAAAAACATATTATCAATGGGAAAGGAAAGAAATATGTTAGAAAAAATCTTCAAACTGTCCGAAAATAACACGGACGCAAAAACCGAGGTGCTGGCCGGCATCACAACGTTTATGACAATGGCGTACATATTGGCGGTAAACCCCAATATCCTGTCAGCCACCGGAATGGATTCAGGTGCTGTATTTACAGCTACCGCAATCGCAGCTTTCCTCGGAACACTGCTTATGGCAATCTTCGCCAACTATCCGTTTGCACTTGCACCCGGAATGGGACTGAACGCCTACTTTGCCTACACAGTTGTCATCGGTATGGGATATAGCTGGCAGTATGCACTGACCGCAGTATTCGCAGAAGGTATTGTATTTATCGTGCTCTCACTTACCAATGTACGTGAGGCTATTTTCAATGCGATCCCTCTGAATCTGAAATCTGCAGTTAGTGTTGGTATCGGTCTTTTCATTGCATTTGTAGGATTACAGAATTCAAACATCGTAATCGGCGGTTCCACACTTCTCCAGCTTTTCTCTGTAGATGGTTACAATGCCGCCAAAGGTGTGGAAGCTTCCTTTAACAATGTAGGTGTTACCGTTATCCTGGCACTGATCGGTATTATCGTAACAGGAATCCTTGTTGTAAAAAATATAAAGGGAAACATCCTCTGGGGAATCCTGATCACATGGGGACTTGGCATTATCTGTCAGTTTGCCGGAATCTATGTCCCGGATCCGGAGATTGGTTTCTACAGCCTGCTTCCTGATTTCAGCAACGGACTTACCATCCCAAGCATCGCTCCGATCTTTGGAAAGCTTCAGTTCGATGGAATTTTTTCCCTGGACTTTCTTGTTATCCTGTTTGCCTTTTTATTTGTAGATCTTTTTGATACACTTGGAACTCTCGTAGGAGTATCCTCCAAGGCAGGTATGCTGGACGAGAATGGCAAGCTTCCCCATATCAAGGGGGCACTTCTTGCAGATGCTGTGGCAACAACAGCAGGTGCTGTTCTTGGTACATCCACTACCACTACTTTTGTAGAGAGTGCTTCCGGTGTGTCCGAAGGTGGAAGAACCGGACTTACCGCAGTGACAACCGCCATCTTATTTGGTCTGTCCCTGTTCCTGTCACCGATCTTCCTGGCAATCCCGTCCTTCGCCACAGCTCCGGCTCTGATCATCGTTGGCCTGTATATGCTCAGCAACGTTATCAGCATTGACTTCAGCGACATGTCTGAGGCGATCCCGTGCTATATATGTATCATCGCAATGCCATTCTTCTACAGCATTTCCGAAGGTATTTCCATGGGAATTATCACATACGTAGCCATCAACCTGATCACAGGCAAGGCCAAAGAAAAGAAAGTCAGTGCACTGATGTATGTGCTGGCAGTGCTGTTTATCCTGAAGTATATTTTCCTGTAAGATCCTTATTTTTCCGGAAAATCAGGCGGCATCTGGTAAAAAACAGGAACGGTTTCCCTGTGGGGCCGTTCCTGTTTTTTGGTATTAAAGCGAGCATACATTTATTGCTCCTGCCGGTTATTTCTTCGGCTGATATCTCATATCTGATACATTATAAACCGTGATAAATGCCCTGGGATCTTCCCTGTTTATAAACTTCATCAGCTTCTGATACTCACCCTTGTCCACAATGGTAATGATCTCATGCTTCTTTTCCATATTGTAGGCACCAATAGCCTCATAAACAGTAGCACCACTATGAAGATCATGAATGATAAACCGGCGCAGCTCCTCTTCTTTCTTTGTGATGATGCATACACGCCGCTTGATATTATGGTCAAAAATAAAATGATCCAGAACGATCCCGTTAAAGTAAGTTCCCAGGATACTTAAAACTACCGTTTTTTTGTCATATACAAGTGCTGCAGAAAGAGCCACACACATTCCGGAAAGAGACATTGCCCGTCCAAGCTCCATATGGAGATATTTATTCATGATCTTTGCCACGATATCCAGTCCTCCGGAGGATGCATTTCTGTTAAAAAGGATGCTAAGGCCCACACTGACAACCAGAATATAGCACAGAACATCCAGTTCCTGACTATCTGTCATGGAACCGAAATCCGGAAAGATCACCTCAAAAAGTCCCAGAAAAACCGGAAGCATAATGCTTGTATAAACAGTCTTTACCCCAAATTCCCTTCCGCAGGTAAAAAATCCGATGATCAGAAGTATCACATTCAGGATCATGGTAATGGCCGACAACTGCAGCGGCACAAAGTTGGACAGCACGATTCCAAGACCGGAAATACTGCTGACAGAGGTATGGCTTGGCACCAGGAAAAAATACACTGCTGCTGCGATGATCGCCACTGCCACGGTCAGGATCACTGTCTCCTTAATGATATCTGCATAATTCAGTTTCTTTTTCATAACTTCAGATACTCTTCCCACTCTTTTTCTCTGGCTCCCACCAGGATCTTATCCTCTGCAACAAGAATCGGACGTTTCACAAGCATACCGTCTGTTGCAAGAAGTTTAAGCTGCTCTTCCTCACTCATTTCCGGAAGCTTGTCCTTCAGTTTCAGTTCTTTATAAATATTTCCGCTGGTATTAAAAAAACGCTTCAGCGGAAGACCGCTTTTTTCCCACCAGTCTTTTAATTCTTCTGCAGTTGGATTATCGGTCTTAATATCACGCAAAGTATACTCTGCTCCGTTCTCATCCAGCCATTTCCGGGCTTTTTTGCAGGTGCTGCATTTTGGATAGCAAACAAATAACATCTCATATCCCCCTCTGTCTGTTTTTATTTATTTTAGCATATATCACATGGTTTTTCTATTCTGTTTACAGAAACGGAAGCGTAAGCTGCCGGTATTCCTCTTTCTCTTCCGGCTTTCCGTAAGGCGAAGATAAAGGTTCCAGTAACTGGTACCCTGCCATCTGCTTATTGATCCAGGTCATCAGAACATCCACCTGCGGCGGGCTGCTTTCGCCACATAATTCCTGCTGACGCAAAAATCCCCGGAGCTGCTTAAAAGCTCCGGAGATTTTCCAACTGTAACATAGCGAGAATATTTTTTTGTGTCCATTATTTTGTGATATATTTCACAGCAGTTCCGTAAGCGATCACTTCCGCAGCTCCGGACATAACCTGTGAGGAACCGTATTTCACACCTATCACAGCATCTGCATCCAGCTCTTTTGCTTCATCTACCATACGTTTCGTGGCGATCTGCCTCGCTTCGTTAAGCATTTCCGTATAACCTACGATCTCACCACCTACTAGGGTTTTCATTCCTGCCATAAAATCTCTGCCTACATTTTTGGTCTGTACAACAGTGCCTTTTACAATGCCAAGAGCCTCAAACTCCGCACCTGGAATATATTCAATACTTAGAAGCTTCATCTTCTTCTCCTCCTTTGATCTCTTTCATTCTTCCTGCAAGTGCTGCCAGAGTTCCTATCATGATCACTACCGGAATCCCTGTCAGAAACAGCATAAGTCCCAGCGGCATGGGATCCTGAATATCAGCCCATATCAGAAATGCAATACTGGCGATCATAAACAGCAGCATAACTACTGCACCTACAATGGCTCCTGTTGTTTTTTTCCTGTGGACATCTGTCTTATTTACGTTCATAAACCTGGCACCCTCTTTCTCCATCTGCTCAATTTCTTCCAGACATTCTTCCGCATCCAGTGTGTCCAGTGATATGTGCTGGGAAATCAGACGTTCACAGATATCCTGCATCTTGGTAAGACCCTCCTTGCGATGCTCCAGTTCCCTCAGATGCTGTTCCAGACAGAGCTGCAGGCTTTTCTTTTTTTCAAAAAGGCTCCGCATCTCCTCTATGGAAATATCCATCTTACGAAACAGCCTGATCTCCTGAAGCCTGGCAATATCCTCTTTGTGATATTCTCTGTATCCGTTCTCTGCACGCTCCACATTGAGAAGCCCCTGATCCTCATAAAAACGGATATTCTTTTTTGTGATCCCTACCAGCTCTTCAACCTGCCTGATCTTCATACTGCTACCTCTTTTCATTCACCGAACCTGTTCCCGGTTCCTGTCTGTATCTGTTTTATACAGCTTCCATAAGGGGGAAGGTCAAGTACTTTTTTGTAAATTATGTGTTTTTCCTGATTATTTTACCATGTTTGCCGGTTATCTGCACCTCCAAAAAGAATCCTCTCTGTCTATTTCTCCCTTCCTCAACGACGGTGGATATCGCTTAAATCTATTTTAGTCCAAGCCGGTTCCAATTTGCGTTTTTACGGAAAACACCGTTTTGCCATTCCCCGACAACAACGTTGTCGCTTGCATTTTCGACATCACCTGTAAATAGGAAGTTCTCACCCAGGCACTCATACATTCCGTCCCCTAGGAACTTAAAAAGATGCGGTTTTTTTTCAAATTCAATCCCCTTGTTGACACGGTCGTAGCAGTAATCCGAAGGAATAATGCTGTTGCTGTTGGTATTGAACCGGGCGCCAAGGAGTTCATATATCTCCTTCAAACTGATTTTATAATGAGGACCATACTCGGAAACAATCTCCGATGCAATCACTCGCATTTGTTCATCAATCGTCATTTTTTCAAAATCTCTCTTTCTTTCGAAGATGATATACTTCTCGTTGAGGTTCGCTTCGACTACAAAGTAATTCACGCTTAACCAACTGAGCGCGATGGAATGGCTTGTCGTGTTGGCCCAAAATGCACGATGGGTTGCGGCAGACTCAGGGAGCTCGAATTTTAGAATGTCCTCAAGTTCTGCGAAGGATAGCTTAACACGCGAGGAATTGCTCTGGTGGAGATAATCGGAAAGGTAGCGGTACTTTTTGCTTCCAATAGGTAGTTCTGTATTATTGGATTGTGCGCTATTGCTAAGGGCATCCACTTTTTCTTCTAACTTTACAATTCGATTTAGCATATCAAGAATAATCTTATCATAATCCATATTCATTCCTCCTTTGATACCCCAAACAATACATTATTTTCTAGAATATGTCAATATGTTTTTGTGACATTACGAAACAAATCATGACTCATTAAAACTAAAATGAATCTTCTTCAAATTTTCCCATATATGTGAAAACTTTATTATCATACCTTGTTTTTTTATACCAACCAATTCCAATCATTACAAGTCCAATAATTATTACTACAGTGCGGCGTATGGAATCGGGTGAAAGCAAGCAAGATACAATAATTCCAGTGCCTGCACCTGTAAAAAATTCAATGATTGATTTTTCTTTTTTTATTTTTCCCAATACTCTTTCTTTATCTATTGTCTTTACCATCTTTGAATCTTTCTTTATCAATATATCAAGAGAGACTTCAAACTGATTGCTTATATCTATCAGCGTTTGTAAATCTGGATAACTTTTTTCATTTTCCCAGTTTGAAACTGTTTGTCGTGTCACATGAAATAACGACCCAAATTGCTCTTGTGTTAATTGCCGTTCTTTTCGAATTGTCGATATTTGCTTTCCAATATTCATAATAATTTCCTCCTCGTATCCAAATCATATATGACAGTTGTATATTAAGTAAAGCAATTATCTGTTTACAGTGCGTGTATTATAACGCAAAGATTCTTTGACATACGTTTTTTAAAAATTCTTTTCCTTCACCTTATTTTACCATAGTGCTTTCTAAAGTGCTATTCCATACCATTCCAATAAATTATTGCACGAACGAAACCACCCTATGCAGTCTCGATCCATGGGGCAAGCTGTTCTAGCTGTTCCTCTGACATTTTGTCATTCGGTCTTTGAGACAAGAGGTATGTCAGATATTTATAAGTGTGCAGGCTGTCCCACAAGCAATGTTTTGTAAGATTATTCTGGGCACACCAGGTTTCAACATCCATTCCCTTTGGTCGACTTTGGCAGTCGCGGATCTGCTCTGCCTACTGCTGGAGTCTGACCTGCTGAGCCACAAGGCTGGTTTGTGTAGCCATAACATTCCTCCTGATCATAGCCAGTTAAAAAAGTTGAGTAGTGAACTTTTTTGACTATTTGATTTTGTTGAATATAATTATGGCACGAGTTTGCAGATGTGAAAAGGTACTTAGGTTCTACCGATTACGGGGAATGTTATAGGCACCGCTGGTGTGATTTTTAAGCAACAGAAAAACCCCGGAAACCTTGCGGTTCCGGGGTATCTTACGTTTGGACACAATGTACCTTGCGGTACTTTATTTATATAATTAAGATGTTATGCTAAATTATTCGATAACTGTAGCAACACGTCCTGATCCTACAGTACGTCCACCTTCACGGTACTTTAATCCCGTTTTACCTCATATTTTTTATGGTTTTCTATCCAAAATACAGTGAAAAACGGGTGATTCACACCATGTATTTTTATTTGCCTGATTTCTTGGCACCGTTTTGGCACCGGAAGCCCTGGTCGAAAAGATTCTCTTCCACGGCTAACAGATGCTACTCTACCAACTTTATATTGCACCGGTAATTTTTAACTGTTATAATCGAAACATGGGTGCTACCATAACGGTAGGCGGTTAGTCCTTCTCCAGAGGGACTGTGACCCTCTGATTACATAGAAACCTGTAAAGGAATCCAGTGGAAAGGAGGGCTAAGCCAATGAGTATTATTGACTTCATAGCAGTAGTGAGCTTCGGCTTAACCTGCTTTAGTATCGGATATACATTAGGCAAAGATAATCATAAACCACAAAAATAACCGCCCTGGTCTGGTAAACTAAGCGGTTATCTTTGATATCTTAATAGTAAAACGGACTAACCGTCTATCGGTAGCACTCTTTTTCTATAATCATATTAGCACGCATCTGTGGAAATGTCAAAATTTTTTTACTTTTTGAAGTTTTGACATTTCCAATCCATGCCAGACCATCATCAGAATATCCCGTTTTTAATTCAATGTGCATCAAATTGTTAATCATTCATATTCTCTCCTGATTCCAAATTTTGCAACATCTCAACAAACTAAAATTTTTTTTCACTTTATTTTACCATAGTGTTTTCTAAGTAAGCGCTTAGTTTTTGGGTAACTAGATATTCGCCCTTTTCTAACTCATAATAATAGAAGATAGATTTTTACTCC
>CAKROW010000037.1 GCA_934373235.1 uncultured Blautia sp.
TTTTCGTGGCTTTATGTGGCTTCGTTGACTGTGATTTTGTCATTTACTTTGTTTATACAATACTTTTTTTCTATTACGTACAAGCTTTTGCTGCAGGCAGATCAGAAAATGTATATCGTTCAACTTTGGCACGCATTGATTACATTGTTGAACATCATTGCCGTTGTTGCTGCAATCAAGATATTTCCAGAGTTGCACTTTGTGAAACTGTGCAGTGTGATGTTGTTTGTAATACAGCCCGTGGCCTACAGTAATTACGTAAAAAAACACTACAAACTGTATAAAGATGTGGAGTCAGACAAGGACTCATTGGCGCAGAGATGGGCTTGCTTTGGACAGAATTTTGCTTATTTCATCCACAGCAATACAGATGTGGTTGTGCTGACGCTCTTTAGCGACTTGAAAGCGGTATCAGTCTATTCGGTTTATCTGTTGGTCGTAAAAAACTTGCAAAGTTTTTTTAAGGCATTTTCTAATGCGTTTAATCCGATAATCGGAAAGGCGATTGCAGTAAACGATTATAAACAGGCAAATAAGTATATGAAAACTTACGAGTTTGTTGTATCAAATATCGCGACTATAATATTTGGATGCTGTATCTATTTGCTGCCTAGTTTTGTGTTGATCTATACGCATGGTGTGACAGATGCTAATTATTATAGAGTTTTTTTTTCAACCATAATTATTTTGGCAGAGTATATTTATTGTATCCGTGAGCCTTATGAATCGGTTATATATGCAGCAGGTAAATTCAAAGAGACTTCCAATAGTGCTTATATAGAGGCAATCATCAACATCGTTCTCTCTGTTATACTGGTCTTTAAATATGGTTTGGAGGGAATTGCTGTCGGAACATTTATTGGTATGCTGTACAGAATGATATATTGGATCTGGTTTATCAATAAATATATTATGCCCTATCCGATTTCTAATATCGTTAAAAGATTGAGCCTTTCGATTGGCACGATTATGATTTCTTGTCTTATCGTGTCGGTGATGGATACAACGGGATCTTCCACATTGATCTTGTGGGTCAAAAACGGAGTGCTGTGCTTTGCCGTATTCTGTGCAGTTACCGTGATCTTGAATTTGGCATTTGATAAAGAGCCGTTCTTGGACATATGCAAGAGAGCTGTCAGCAAAAGAAAAGGGTGAGATATTATGCGCAAAGAGAAGGTGGAAATCATGAAAAATATCATAAAAGGTTGCTTCCATAAATGAAAATATGCGATTCGATTAAAGGTGATCATAGTAAATTGTCATATTGAATGAAAGGAAAAATAAAATGGGAAAATATTTTGGAACCGATGGATTCCGTGGGGAAGCTGGAATCACTTTAACCGCCGACCACGCCTACAAGGTTGGGCGTTTTCTCGGCTGGTATTACAATGTTCTTCGTGAGCGCAACAGAGATAATGAGCCTGCCCGTATCGTTATCGGTAAGGATACGCGCCGCAGCTCCTATATGTTTGAATACAGTCTGGTGGCTGGTCTGACCGCTTCTGGCGCAGACGCTTATCTGCTTCATGTCACCACCACCCCGTCCGTGGCTTATATTGCCCGTGTGGATGACTTTGACTGCGGTATTATGATTTCTGCCAGTCACAATCCGTACTACGACAACGGCATCAAGCTGATCGACTGCTACGGCGAGAAAATGCCCGAAGAGACCCTGCTACTGGTTGAGGATTACATCGACGGTAAACTCCACGTCTTTGATAAGGATTGGCTGGAATTGCCCTTTGCTCATCGTGAGCATATCGGTTGTACGGTGGATTATGTGGCAGGCCGCAACCGTTACATGGGTTATCTGATCTCTCTGGGTATCTATTCCTTCAAGGGTGTCAAGGTTGGTCTGGACTGCGCCAATGGTAGCTCTTGGAACATTGCAAAGTCCGTCTTTGACGCATTGGGCGCAGACACCTATGTAATCAATAACCAGCCGAATGGCCTGAATATCAATAACAATGCAGGTTCTACTCATATCGAGGGATTGCAGAAGTTCGTTGTAGAGAAAGGTTTGGACGTTGGTTTTGCCTATGACGGTGACGCTGACCGTTGTCTGTGTGTGGATGAAAAGGGTAATGTCATTACTGGAGATCACATTCTGTATATCTACGGCTGCTATATGAAGGAGCGTGGCAAGCTGCTGAACAATACCGTTGTCACGACCGTTATGTCCAACTTTGGTCTGTACAAGGCATTTGATGAGCAAGACATCGACTATGCCAAGACTGCCGTGGGCGATAAGTATGTTTATGAGTATATGGCAAAGAACGGTTGCCGCATTGGCGGTGAACAGAGCGGCCATATCATTTTCAGCAAGTACGCCAGCACCGGCGACGGAATCCTGACCAGTCTGAAGATGATGGAAGTCATGCTGGCCAAGAAGAAGCCGATGAGTGAGCTGGCAGCACCACTGAAGATCTATCCGCAGGTACTAGAAAATGTCCGTGTGACGGATAAGAAGGCAGCACAGAACGATCCGGCTGTACAGGAAGTTGTAAATACAGTAGCTGAGGCTCTGGGCGATACCGGTCGTATTCTGGTGCGTGAGTCCGGCACCGAGCCGGTCGTTCGTGTTATGGTGGAAGCACCTGATCATGATACCTGTCAGAAGCATGTGGATGAAGTAGTTAACGTGATTTGCGAGAAGGGCTACAAGGCATAAAGACGATGATGACTCTGGAAATCACCCAGAGTCGTTTTGCACAGCCTAGCAGTGATTCCGCTACAGCTGCTTGGCTATTGTGTATCTGTAGCCAAAGGTCTGGATGTGGATAAGCCGAGAAACCTCGCTAAAAGTGTGACTGTGGAATAAAAGATAGCAAGAGGGAAAAATTATGAATACAACATTACTTATCATGGCAGCCGGTATCGGCAGCCGTTTCGGAACAGGAATTAAACAGTTGGAGCTGGTAGATGATGCTGGACATATCATCATGGACTACTCAATCCATGATGCGATTGAGGCAGGTTTCAACCATGTAGTACTTATCATCCGCAAGGATATCGAGAAAGAGTTTAAAGAGGTTATCGGTGATCGTATTGCCTCCATTTGCTCTTCTCATAACGTAACAGTAGACTACGCTTTCCAGGATATTAATGATATTCCGGGAACTCTGCCGGAAGGTCGTACAAAACCTTGGGGAACCGGACAGGCAGTGCTTGCGGCGAAGAAGGCTATCAATACTCCGTTCATTGTCATTAACGCAGACGATTACTACGGCAAAGAAGGCTTCAAGGCTGTCCATGAGTATTTGGTGAACGGCGGTAAGTCCTGCATGGCTGGCTTCGTGCTGAAGAACACGCTGTCTGATAACGGTGGCGTGACTCGTGGTATTTGTAAGATGGATGAGAATGGGAACTTGACCGAGGTTGTGGAAACCAAAAACATCGTAAAGACTGCGACTGGAGCAGAAGCAGACGGAAAAGTGATTGATGTTGATTCTCTAGTTTCCATGAATATGTGGGGCTTGACTCCCGGTTTTCTGGATGTATTGGAAGAAGGTTTCAAAAAGTTCTTCGAGAAGGAAGTGCCGAGTAATCCTCTGAAAGCAGAGTATCTGATCCCTATCTTCATCGGTGAATTGCTGGAGCAGGGAAAGATGTCTGTAAAGGTTCTGAAGACCAACGACACTTGGTACGGCATGACCTATCATGAAGATGTCGCAACAGTAAAGGACAGCTTCAAAAAGATGCTGTCGGATGGCGTGTACAAGGCAGACCTGTTCAGTGATCTGTAAACGACGATGAAAGAAACGATTGATTTACTCGGAAAGATCCTCACAAACATTTTAACTGCTCTTTATGAGCCGTTTGGATTCTCACTCCTTCTTTCCTTCCTGGCCATGTTTTTCTACTTATATGCGTATGAGCCAATACACGCTGGTAAAGGATGGAAGATTGCCATGACGACATGGTATCAGAAATTCAAGGAGAGTGTGTTTTTTCGGAAACTATTCTTTCTGGCCTTTGTGACTTCACTTATTCTGTTCCGGACCCTGTTAAACCGCCAGCTGTGGATGAATCCTTTATCCGATGTCATGGGCGGATGGGGCATCTGGGAGACAGTGAACGGCGAACAGAAGCTGACAACGGAGTGTATTGAGAATGTGATCATGATGGTGCCGTTTTTTGTCGTAGTGATGTGGACATTCGAAGAAAAGATAGGAAACGGCTGGAAGAAGATCCTGTGGCAAAGCGGTAAGATAGCGTTCATCTTCTCGATAAGCATTGAGATGTTGCAGTTATTGCTTCGCTTGGGAACGTTCCAGCTATCAGACATCTTCTATAACACAGTAGGTGGAATGATTGGCGGATTGATGTATTGTGTAGTGATGAAGGTAAGAAAGCGTCTGTAAAACTGGATGAAATTGTGATATACTGGGAGCAGTAGCTCCCTACGCTGCTCTGATAATCACACACCTCTTCGTGGTGAGCAGCAGGCAACGATCTTATGATCGGCTGAGATGTGAGAAAAGTAACTATCCATTTTGAATAATTAATGGAGAAGCGTATTATGGAATTTCAGACAGATATTTTTGAAGGAGTAGAACCGCCATCAAGCAGTAAATACAATTTGATAGGTACAAAACTTCCGACGAGCCAAGATGTATATTTCGTAAGCAAGTGGCATGAACTTTTTGAACGCTATGAAATGGCGAGAATATTTTTACGCAAAACTGAGGAAGAAAATTGGGATTACTGGTTTAATAAAGTAGATGATGAGGTTGCTCAAAAAGGAATTGAATTAATGTTCAAATCCCAAATGCTTGAAACAGCATTAATAAATTATAATATTTTAGTTGATTTAACATGGACGATGACATATGTTTCAGCAGAATATGTTTTATACAAATTCGACAATGAAGGAAATGTGACTAATGCGGATGAAATCATTGGTATGCATTCGATTGAAAAATCATTGGATATGTTGCGAAAAACAGAAAATGGTGTGAGTACGCCACATGCGGAGGGAAATCCATTTCAATATCTTAAAGTAATGCAGCCAGAATTTTCTAATGCAATTGATTTAATTGTTGAGTTCTGGAAAGAATTTTCTGAGTCGAAAATCAGAAATATATATAACTATATTAAGCACAAAGGTACTCTTTGCTACAAGGAAATTGAAGCACTGAGAGATACTCGCTTTTTTAACCTTATTATAGGCAAGGAATCATATCCTACAGATATAAGAGATGTGAGAAAAGTTCTTTCAATAGACGAATTAATAGATGAATTGAGAAAATTTGATGACGAAAAATTGTACCCATATATTACTGGACTGATTGAAAAACTGAAAGTAGCAGTTGATCCATCTCCAATGATAATATAATAGATACTTTCAAGAGGAAATAGAGGTGAAAGAATGAGTAATCTAGGATGGTATCAATGGATTACCACTGCTTCAAAGAAAGTTGGTGGTCCATTAAATCTTTTAGCAATAATTGGAGGCAGCTGTTTGGCAGTAGGTGGTACAGTGGAAAGCAGAGGATTATTTTAAACTGATCTATCTTAAAATCATTCAGAATAATAACTGGATGGAACATATTGGTTTTGTGGAGATTTCGGGAATGGTGCCTGGATCTGTGCAATTCAAAGTTACAAGTGAAGAGGATATTTTTGAAATTTACAGTAAAGGGTCCATAAATACTTTATTTGAATTTGAGAATAAAGGATATGTTCCATTGGATCCAATAACTTCTACCAGAAATCCATACAGGGCGGTTGAGCAGATGAAGATAATAAATAAAAACATCAGAAAACTGAATGATTGTGCACAGGAATATAAAGGGTTCACATTTGAAACTGATAATGATGGATTACTGATAGGTATGGTAGAATTTGAGAATTCAAAACAAGAAGTATTGTGCACTCCAGAAGTTCACACGGTATTTTTTGAAGGTCGCCATATATTTATAACAAAAATAAAAGAAATGGAGAGTGACACAAAATGAATTTATCTAAAATACACCATATCGCAATCATCGTATCTGACTACGAAGCCGCAAAGGAGTTCTATGTGAACAAGCTGGGTTTTGCTGTCATCAGGGAGAACTATCGCCCGGAACGCAGGGATTGGAAGCTGGATCTGCGTGTCAATGAACACACGGAACTTGAGATTTTCGCAGAGGAAAATCCTCCAAAGCGTGTGAACCGCCCAGAAGCCTGTGGGCTACGCCATCTTGCGTTCTACGTAGACAGCGTGGAGCAGACAGTGAATGAGCTGGCAGAAGTCGGCATTGAATGTGAGCCAATCCGTGTGGATGATTATACCGGTAAGAAGATGACTTTCTTCCACGACCCGGATGGACTGCCGCTGGAGCTGCATGAGTAAAAAGGTAAAGGAAATGATATTCCGTAAGGCAGAAAAAGAAGATTTTTACAAAATAAGATCTCTGTACTGGACCTTGATCAATCAGGAGCAGGATGATTCGTCATTTCCGCATTGGAAGAAAGGTATCCATCCATCTGATGAGATGATGCAGGACAGCATTGATACAGGAGAACTGTATGTGCTGTCAGATGGTAATGAAATCGCAGCGTGTGTCATAGCAAACGATGAGAAGGTCGAAGGCTACGCCAAAATGGTTTCATGTTATCATTATCTCAATAAAGAGTGTAATGTGATATGAAATCATTTTTTATTATAAGACAGTTATATACCTGAGCTTTTTTAAACGCAAGGAACTGCCCACAGAAAACAAAGGAGGCCCACCCCTATGAAAAAGAAAAAATTAAATCCCCATCACCCCCACAAACCCCTCATCCTTCTCCTGACAGTCCTCCTGGCATCTGCACCTGCATCACAGGTCTATGCCTTCAGGCTTCCGGATGTAGTGAAGGATTATATAGATATCGGATCAGACAGTGATACAGAGGAAAGTGTGGAAGATAAGGACCAGAATGTGGAATCTCGCGGGGAAAATACAGGATCCTCCGGCGAAAAAGGGGACACATCCGGAGAATTTTCCATTATTGAGAAGGCGATCGTTGAGATCATGAAATCTGACTGGTATAAGAACACAGATGCCAGAGGCCGTAAGGAAAAGATAGCAGAGATCCTGGCGGCAACAGGATATGTTGACAAGGATACTGCCATGAAAGGGATCGACACGATCCTGAATTTTGAGTTTTACGGTCAGAAGATCGGAGTACTTCTGGATGATTATACAGAAGAACTTTATGAGCAGGAAGAGGGCGAGTCCTATGAGCAGCGGGACGAGATCACGGAGTCTCTGGATCAGGACAGACAGGCACTGATCCTGTATGGACTTGGATTCCAGGAGTTTGACTATGCACTGGATTACAGTTCAGCCAAGTGGAATTTAAACGGCCTGAAGACCAGTATGAATGACGCATGTACAGTGGCAGATTTTAAGACAGACCTTAAGGGAAAGGACCTCATTGTGATCGAGGAGCATGGCTGTACCTATGAGGATGAGCCGCTGATCGCCACAGAGGAGGAATATGATCCTCTGTCAAGCTATGAATATCAGGATGATCTGGATGCTGGAAGACTGGAGGTTATGATCAGTGAAGCCGGAGCCCAGTACTGTCTGAAACCATCATTTTTTGAGTATTATTATGGAGGAGGGCAGTTGGAAAATTCTTTTGTGTGGATCGGTTCCTGTTACGGAGCAAGCAATTCCAGACTTATGGATGCCTTTGTAAATACCGGAGCACGTGCGGTAGTGGGTCATTCAGATTCTGTGTATACCATGTATGATTACAATATGCTCAATACAGTAGTTGACGGAATGATCAGCGGGGAAAGCTCCTCGGAAGCTTTTCAGAAAGCAAAAGATCAGTGGGGAGAAAATGATGAACAGTTTGCCATAAAATACATGGCAGTGGATTATAAGGAGATCCCGGCATCCTATCCAAGCCTTACCGGAGATGTGAGCTGGAAATAATGAGAAAATCAGCAGGCCGGGAATATCCCTCTGACTGTAAATAAACCCGGCGTGATGTACGGTCAGTTTCATACATCACACCGGATCTTACGTGTAAAACGTCTGAGATGGGAAAACGTTTTATTTATTTTTTTCGGGGAAATTTAAGGCATACCTTAAAGAGATCTCCGTCCAGGTAGAGGGTAAAGGTTCCGCCCTGAAGCTGTGTAAGGCTCTGGGCAATGGAAAGTCCAAGTCCGCTGCCCTCTGTGTTTCTTGCGACATCGCCCCGGATGAACCGTTCAGTCAGCTCCTCGGCAGGGATATTCAGAGGCTGTTTGGAAATATTTTTCAGGGTAAAGATCACGGTGTCGTTTCTGACCAGGACTTCCGCATAAACTCTTGTATTTTCCATGGCATATTTCAGCACATTTCCAAAAAGATTCTCAAGGACGCGCCACATCCTCCGTCCGTCGGCACAGATCATGGCCGGGCTGTCTGGCATGTGTGTCATCAGGGTAAGCTGCGCTTTTTCCATGCGCTCCTCAAATTCCCCCATAACCTGATACAGCATTTCCACAAAATCCAGATCAGCCATCTCAAGGGAAATATTTCCGGTGCTTGCTTTGGACGCTTCCACAACATCTTCAGTCAGGCTCTTGAGCCGCTGGGACTTGGAATCCAGGATCTGAAGATAATTCAGCACTTCCGGATCTGTAAAATTCTTCCTCTTAAGAAGGTCAATGTAATTGATGATGGAAGTTAAGGGTGTTTTCAGGTCGTGTGATACGTTGGTGATCAGCTCTGTTTTCATGCGTTCATCCCGGAGATTCTTGTCAACGGCGGCATCCAGACCGTCACCGATACGGTTGATATATTCTGCCATGTTTTTCTGATCGCCACGGAGAGTATCTGCCGGAATTTTGTAAGAGAGATCTCCGTTGGTGATCTTTTTCAGTCCATCAAGAAGAATTTCACGTCCTCTGGCTGTGTGGTACATCCGGAGAAAGGCTTTCAGATCTACAGCAAACAGGATCAGAAACAGAACGAAAGCGGTTATACTGGACTGATTAACCATTGAAATTGTCCAGAACATGCAGGCAAGAAACTGTATGGCAATGAATCCGGCCAGAGCCAGAGTCATACGTACTCTGCTGATGGTATTTCTGGAATAAAATTCCATAAGTTTACGACTTTTTTTCAAACACAGGTAAATCCCTTTCAGTATCCTGTGAAGCAGGCTGTTTTTCCACAGGGTACCGGCCTTGATACGGCGTACCAGACTTAAATATCCGATCCAGAACAGACAGGATATGAGAAAAACAGTGATGCCCAGAATGATCAGCGGAGACAACATACTTTCAGTACTGAAGGATAACAGGATCCACAGCAGGATCAGAGCGGGGATACATACGATAGCCGCGGCGATTTCCGTGTATATCTTGTCGAAAGCGTTCAGATGTATGCTTTTTTCTGTGGAGCTCCGGGAATGGCCGGCTTTTACAGTGAGCTTTATAAGGACAAAGAGGAACAGCAAAACACTGAGGATGCAGAGGCAGACTGCAGGGATAAAAGTTTTCCTGTATATCCGGTAATTTCCGGAGGAAGCCTGGAGGCGGTCACCGGCAGGAAGTGATTTATCTGCGATCCACATATAAAAAGTAAAATCAGAATCTCCGGTATGTTCCGTAACCATGGAGTTCCAGGTGGAAAGGGGGATAACATCTTCAGTATTTAAATTTGTGGAACATTTACTTATGTCAGGAAAAAGTGAAATATATGGATGGCTGTCACTGATCTTTTTGTAGTCATTTCCTGAATTGGAGTAGATGTTTCCGGTTTTGTTGTTGATATAACAATAAGAAATATTGGAAGCTCCGTCTGTGTAATTGTCCAGTTCAGCCGCACGGCTGGAGAGATTTTTTACCTCCTGGATGGCCTGGGAAAGACAGTCGTAGGCGTCTGAGAGAGAACCGGTGAAGCCTCTGTCGCTCCGGCTGGTGGAATTCATATATTCAAGAAGGCTTCCGTATCCTTCAGGAGCGTAATGCATTTTCAGGCTGGGAATCTCTGAACAGTTATATATATTTGTATAGAGAACATTTCCGTTCCTGTCTGTAATATTTTTTAAAGGTTCCTGATTTTTGATCCCGGAGTCAGCGTAAGCGTACTGGTATTTTAAGGCATACAGGATGTTTTCCTCCCACTGTTTCTGGGAAATGCCGGCTTTTTTCAGGGAACCGCCGGTGGCATTAAGCTTGAGATCGCCACTTTGGATGGCACTGGCAAAGTCGGAATAATACATATATTGTCTACCGTTATCTGTATCCAGATTTAAGACGATCCAGTCATCGCCGCCGGACAGGTCGTCATACCGGCTCCATTTCAGAAGATCGTCAAAAGAGTAGGCAAGGCCGGAAGTATTTTTGTAGGAGAGAGACCTTCCGTTATAGATTTCTTCCAGGTCAACACAGGAAGTGGAATCTAAGGAATCCAGGGTTTCCCGGGCAGAAATACCATTCAGGAGAGATTCGGCTTCCGGATAGAGATCTGAAGAAAAGGTTGCGGATTTGAAATAATCAGAAATTTTCAGATCATCCACGGAAGACAGGCTGAAGCCGGCGGAAAGTGAGATCTGAAGGGAAAAAACAAGGATCACCGGCAGGATGATGCCAAGGATCAGAAGAATTTCCGGGGACAGAAGCCCCCCGGATTTTGATTTGTGTTTATTCATTGACTGTACCCCTTTCATGAATAAAAAATTATCGTATGATCTTTTCGATTTTGTAGCCAAGTCCCCACACAACCTTGAGATATCTGGGCTCTTTTGGATTGATCTCGATTTTTTCACGGATATGCCGGATGTGGACAGCAACTGTATTATCCGCTGCCAGTGCATCCTCATTCCAGATGCTTTCGTAGATCTGGGTGGTGGAAAAAACCCGCCCCTGGTTTTTCATAAGAAAAAGAAGGATGTTGTATTCAATAGGTGTCAGCTTTGTCGGTTCTCCGTCAACCAGAACCTCCTTGCGGTCATCATCAATGGTCAGTCCGCCGGTGGTATAAATGTTACCGCCTGTGATCTGGGCCGCAGCGCCAAGCTGTGTATAACGGCGAAGCTGGGATTTTACCCTTGCGATCAGTTCAAGGGGATTAAAAGGTTTTGTGATATAATCGTCAGCTCCGATGTTCAGTCCCAGGATCTTGTCTGAATCCTCGGATTTTGCAGACAGGATGATGATGGGTAAAGGATTGGTCTGCCGTATCTTAACAGTTGCCCGGATACCGTCCAGACGGGGCATCATAATATCAATGATAAGAAGATCCACAGTCCGGGTGTCAAGGATATTTAAAGCCTCCTGACCATCGTAGGCCTTCAGGATGTGATGTCCTTCCTCAGTAAGATATATTTAAATTGCTTCCACGATGTCTTTGTCGTCATCGCAAACCATAATATCTGCCACTTTTTTGTAACTCCCTGATGTATAAAGGATAGCAGTGGACTCTTAAGGTGAAAGGGTTAAATTTCTTAAGAATTCATGAAATTGGTGATATGCTGCTATCCGATCTTATGTCTGCTCACATAGCGGAATGTAAGGGTAAATACGATTCCCTTTGCAATGGAGGTAAGGGAAAGTGCCCACCAGATTCCGTCAAGTCCCATTCCCATGTGGCTTAAGATCATAGCCAGAGGGATACGGGAGCCTGTGAGAAGGATACTGATAATACTGCACTGGCGGGTCATTCCAAGGCCGGACAGTGCGCCGATGGTCATAAGCTCAATAGCCATAAAGGCCTCGCTGAATCCGATGATCACCAGATAGTTGGCGGCAATGGCGAGAGAGCTGCTGTCATGGAAAAACAGGCTGGCGATAGGTTTCGGGACGAACACAAAGGCTGCTGTGATAAGAAGTCCCCACACAGTCAGGATCTTAAAGGATATGCTGTAGCCCTTGCGGATACGGTCCGGTTTCTTTGCGCCGAAGTTCTGTGCAACAAAGGCATTTAAGGCCGTGGCAAAACCGTCAGCAGTATTCCAGGATACAGATTCGATCTGCCCGCCCACTCTCTGTGTTGCAATGGCAGCAGCGCCGAAAGCGGATACCATACGTGTCAGGGACATGGAGATCATACAGTAAATACAGCTCTGCACAGCAGTAGGAAAACCGATGTGGAAGATCCTTTTATAATATTTTCCGGGATAACGGGAAAAAACGTGCATATTCCGGAGAATATTGTTTTCCAGCCTGGAATGGAAAATATGAAAGACCATTACTGCAAAAACAAGAGCCTGTGCAGTGACTGTGGCGATCGCCGCACCTGCAGTGCCAAGCTTCGGAAAAGGACCGGGACCAAGGATCAGCAGAGGATCCAGGATCATATTTCCGATAAGTCCCAGAAAATTGGCAATAAGAGGCATCCTGGAATCACCCTGGGCTGTGGAAAGACCGGTGAGGGTCAGGTTCAGATAGGAAAAGCTGATAAGTCCGCAGGTGATCAGGGTGTAGGAACGTGCTGCCTCATAGGTTTCCGGGTCAGTCAACTGGAAAAAGCCCAGAAGGGGTTCAATAAAAATAATGCATATGGCTGTAAATACAAGTCCCAGAAGCAGGGTAAGGCGAAGTGCGCTGGCTGCAAAGGCCCGGGCCTCTCTGTAATCCTTTCGGCCGCAGGCCTGTGCTACGTTTACCTGACCGCCCATTCTGGGAAGGGCGACGATACCCTGGGAAAGCCAGACATACATGCCGCCCACGCCTACACCTGCTACGGCTTTGGCGCCCAGAAGACCGATCCATGCCATATCCATGATATTGTAGGCTGTGCCAAGAAATGAGGACAGCATAATAGGCAGAGCAAGCTCTGCCAGTGTTTTGAGGATCGGACCGGAAGTCAGATCCGTGTTTTTTTTAGCTTTTGACATAAGAAAACTCTCCTGTGGTTATTTGCAGATGGAAAGAAGGTCAGAAGGACAGGTGATACGCTGATCAGGCTCAGGAACCTCTCCGAAACCATACTCTGCGAATATAAATGGCACCTGAGCCTTCCGGCAGGCGTTAAAGTCTCCCAGTGTGTCGCCTACATAGACGGGAGACTTCAGGCCGAAGTCATCACGGATCTTCATAATATTCTCAGCTTTTGCCATGCCTGTGTCTCCGGGACAGAGATGCCCCTTAAAGTAGTGGCCGAAACCGGTTGCTTTAAGGAATACCTCGATATAGCCTGCCTGGCAGTTGCTTACAATAAAAAGAGGGAACTTTTCGGAAAGAATCTTCAGTGTATCCTCAAGCTTCGGATAAAGGGGTGCACATTTCTTAAGAAGTGCCTGGTGCTCTGCCTCACAGCAGTTTTCAATAATGCGAAGCTGCTCAGCCTGTGGGAGCTCCGGGAAGAGAGCCTTTGCAATATCAGGCAGAAGCTGTCCGAAAAGCCCCATAAGCCGTCTGGAGCTTACATCTGTGTCCATATGTTCCACATTGACGAGATAGTCACTCCAGGCCTCTGCAACAATCTCTGTTGAATCCCAGAGCGTACCGTCCACATCAAAAATAATACTGTCCATGTAAAAAATCCTCCCCAAATATATGCTTGTATATGTATAGTCATATAAAACAATATTATAGGAGAAAAGAGAAAAAAGCAACTGCCATTTTTCCGGTTTTATGTTATGATAAGGGGCGTGAGGTAAGAATATGCAATACATAAATACAGTGAGAGGGATTTTCCGGGACAGGCCCAACCGGTTTATCGCACATGTGGAAACCGGCGGGATACTGGAAACTGTCCATGTAAAAAATACAGGCAGGTGCAGGGAGCTTCTGATCCCTGGAGCAGAGGTGATCCTGGAAACCAGCGATAATCCTGCCCGTAAGACGAAATACGATCTGATCTGTGTGAACAAGTCGGGAAGATGGATCAATATGGATTCCCAGGTGCCTAACCAGGTAGCTGCAGACTGGATCTTAAATGGCAGGCTTTTTCCGGAGAAAATATCTCTTAAGAGAGAGAAAATCTACGGGAATTCCAGGTTTGATATTTATGTGGAATCAGAATACAGGAAGGCTTTTATAGAAGTAAAGGGAGTAACCCTGGAAGAAGATGGGATCGTCCGTTTTCCGGATGCACCTACAGCCCGTGGGGTGAAGCATCTGGAAGAGCTTATCCGGGCTCATGAAGACGGGTATGAGGTATATCTTTTTCTGGTGATCCAGATGAAGGCTGTGAAATATTTTGAGCCAAACTGGAAAACCCATCCGGAATTTGGAAACACTCTTAAAAGAGCTGCAGATGCAGGTGTAAAGATCCTGGCGTATGACTGCGTGGTCACAGAGGATTCCATTGAGATCTGTGATCCGGTGCCTGTGCATCTGGAACAGCCTGACACAGTATAAAAGGAACAAAATATGACAGAAAATAAGAAACAGCAGCAGTATGCAACATCTCTGGAAGGGATGGCGCAGCCGCTTCTTACATGGTATAATGAAAACCGGCGTGAGCTTCCCTGGCGTGACAGAAACAACGCCTACTATACCTGGGTATCGGAGATCATGCTGCAACAGACCAGAGTTGAGGCAGTGAAGCCTTATTTTACAAGATTTATACAGGAGCTTCCGGATGTATTGGCTCTTTCGGAGGCATCAGAGGAGAAGATCACCAAGCTGTGGGAAGGCCTGGGATATTACAGCAGGGTCAGGAACATGCAGCAGGCAGCCATTACGGTAATGAAGGAGTATGGCGGGAAAATACCTGAAGATTTTGAAACCCTTCTTTCGTTGAAGGGAATAGGAAGGTACACAGCAGGTGCGATCTCGTCCATTGCCTATGGAAAAAAGGCACCTGCAGTTGACGGGAATGTCCTTCGTGTGATCTCAAGACTCACCGGAAACCGTGAGGACATTATGAAGCAGTCTGTAAGGAAACAGGTGGAGGAGCTTGTCCTTAAGGTGATGCCGGAGGAATATCCGGGAGATTTTAACCAGGCTCTTATGGAAATCGGAGCAGTGATCTGTGTCCCAAATGGGAAAGCAAAATGTGATGTCTGTCCTGTGCGGACATACTGCTTTGCAAGAAAACATGATATCGTAGAGGAGCTTCCTGTAAAAGCACCGAAAAAGGCAAGGAAAACAGAGGACCGTACAGTTCTGGTGATCCAGGACGGAGCTGCAACAGCCATAAGGAAAAGACCGTCCGGGGGACTTCTTGCAGGACTTTATGAGCTTCCCAACACAGAGGGACATCTGACTCCTGAGGAGGCAGTACAGCGGGTAAAAGAAATGCATCTGGATCCGCTCCGTATAGAGGCACTGCCAGATGCAAAGCATATATTCTCCCATATAGAATGGAGAATGTGTGCCTACCGTATAGCGGTAGCGTCTCTGGAAGAAACCTCGGAGAAAGAACTGCTTTTTGCAGATAAAAAAGAATCAGAAAAAAAGTATGCGATCCCTTCTGCGTTCAGGGCGTATACCAGATACATGAAGGAGGAAAACTGATGAAACTTTTGAGTGTGGCCATACCGTGCTATAATTCAGAGGCATATATGTCAAAATGTATCAATTCACTGCTGATCGGCGGTGAGGAAGTGGAGATCATCATTGTGGATGATGGTTCCAGTGACAGAACTGCGGAGATCGCAGATGATTATGCTGCAAAATATCCAACTATTGTAAAGGTGATCCATCAGGAGAATGGTGGCCATGGTGAGGCTGTGAATACAGGGATCCGCAATGCGACAGGACTGTATTTCAAGGTTGTGGACAGCGATGACTGGGTTAACCAGGAGGCATATTATGAGATCCTGAAGACTTTGTACGAGCTTATCAGAGGACCGGAAACTGTAGATCTTCTTATCAGCAATTTTGTTTATGAGAAACAGGGAGCTACCAGGAAGAAGGTTATGCAGTACAGACATTGCTTCCCTACAGAACAGATCTTTGGGTGGGACGAAGTCCGCCATATGAAGAAGGGCCAGTATCTTCTCATGCATTCCATGATCTACCGTACAAAGCTTCTTCATGACTGTGGTCTGGAGCTGCCCAAGCATACATTTTATGTGGATAACCTTTTTGCCTATGAGCCGTTGCCATATGTGAAGAATCTCTATTATCTGGATGTGAACTTTTACAGATATTTCATTGGAAGGGATGACCAGTCTGTCAATGAGAAGGTAATGATCAAACGTATTGACCAGCAGATTCGTGTGAATAAACTGATGGTGGACGCGTACCTTAGGGCAAATGTAAGCAACAGAAGGCTCCGTACCTATATGTTCAGCTATCTTGATGTGATCACAACCATTTCATCCATCATGATGGTAAGAGCCGGAACCCAGGAATGTCTTGATAAGAAGCAGGAGCTTCTTGAGTACATCAAAGGCCAGAATATGGGACTTTACAGAAGATTAAGAAGGAGTCTTTTCGGAAGAGTATCCAACCTTCCGGGCAGAGGCGGCAGAAAGATGTTCGTGGCAGCCTATAAGATCTGCCAGAAATTTTATGGATTCAACTAAACAGTGATAAACAGATACAACACACAGCCCCGGCTGCCATCCATACCGATGACCGCCGGGGCTGCTTTATGGTTATATTATGAGTTTAATCGTTATAATTCCTGTTGCGCTTATTCTCGGAAGCATGGGCAAGGGCAGTATGTCTGGATGTTTCGGATGCTTTCTGGGGATAGAAGATCAGATATCCGAACAGTGCCAGAGTAGCTCCGGAGCATACATCGATCACTGAGTGCTGTTTCAGGAACATGGTAGATGCAATGATCAGAAGTGTCAGGGTGAGGGAGCCATAGCGGATGGCTTTCTTATCCCTTAAAGCTTCACAGTTGACAAGTGACATATGAACTGCAAGGGAGTTGAACACATGGATGCTTGGCAGGATATTGGTTGGTGTATCCGTGGCATAGAGCCGCCTTACAAGATCTGTAAAAATATTATCCCTTGGAAATTCTGTGGGACGTAAGTGCTGGATATTGGGATAACAGTAGGAGACGATAAGAAAGATCGTCATACCCATCATCATATTAAATGCCAACTGATAATACTCATGTTTGTTCTTATTGATAAAGATAAAATAGGCAACTGCCAGGATCATATAAGGAAACCACAGCAGGTAAGGAATAATAAAAAATTCGCAAAAAGGTATCATGTCATCGAAAACAGTATGTACAACATGATAAGCCTGCACAGGTCTGTGTTCCAGATAAAAGAACAGAAGGCAGTAGATGATGCAGTAGGTTATCATGACCAGTCCATGTCCGTATTTTCGGATATAATCAGTCAAAATTATCCTTCCTTTCTAACCTGAGATTAATAATTTTTTCAGAAAACACTATACCACAGGCATAATGATTTTTAAAGGTTTCTTTTCAAGAGTCACAGAAAATTCACTGCGTATGCCGCCGGACTCTCCATCCTTATGAATGGGCTGAGGGGAAGCGGTCTTAATATGTATGCTGCGTCCCTGAAAGATATGTACGCCGGGAATCCGGGTATGACCGCCGAAAAAAGCGGTAGGCAGACAGAAAAGCAGCAGCAGCCTGGGAATATTACGGATCACGATCACGTCCAGGAGACCGTCATCAGGACGGGCCTTGGGGCAGAACCTGAAACCACCGCCCTCATAGGGGAGATTCATGACAGCACCGAAATATGCCCTGGAAAAGGTACGGGGAGGCTGGTCATCGATCTCAACAGTTACAGTTACAGGAGAGCGGTAAACAAGCTGCCTGAGAGCCACTGCGAGATAAACAAGCTTCCCCAGATGAAGCCTGTTAAAAAAACGCTTGGCAGGAGCAACCAGAACCTCCTGGCATACAGCCGCATCATATCCGGTACCTGTGCTGATACCGAACCGGCAGGTGCTGTCCCCGGAAGTGTAAACCGGAACATCCATGGAAAGGATACGTTCTTCTTTAAGAATGGAGTTCAGTGCATCGTAAGGATCCCTGGGAAGTCCCATTCCCCGGCAGAAATCATTGCCTGAGCCGGTGGGAATATAGCCAAAGATAACATTGTCAAAATCTGTGATGCCTGTAAGAACTTCATGGATGGTGCCGTCACCTCCTACAGTGATAAGCCGTACCGGGTTATCCGGGGACCCGGAAGAAGAGATCTGCCGGGAAAGGGTGATGGCATGTCCTACATATCTGGTGAGATATCCGGTATAGGAAATCCCTCTGCTCTCAAGGATGCTGCGCAGCCTGTTCCAGATATCAAGGCCTGCGCCTGAACGTGAGTTGGGATTTACAATAAAATAATACATGATCATTGCCTCCGAAAAGTGTCAATTTCATCATAGCATCCTGATCTGGGTTTGACAAATTAAATTTTTGAAAAATAAAATTTTACATAAATTTAACGGGTTGTTTTCCTTAAATTTAATGTAGACATCGTATACTGTAGCAGTTCGGAAAACAGATGATAAATATGATAACAGATATAACATACAAAAACAGGCAGGAGGACAATATGATCTATTTGGTAGAAGACGATGAAAGCATCCGTGAACTGGTGGTATATACACTGAAAAGCCAGGGCCTTGAGGCAAAGGGATTTGAGAAACCTTCTCTTTTCTGGAAGGCAATGGAAAAAGAACAGCCGGCACTGGTACTTCTGGATATCATGCTTCCAGAGGAGGACGGTCTTTCCATTCTGAAAAAGCTCCGTGTGCGTCCGGATACCAGAAAGCTTCCTGTGATCATGCTGACTGCAAGAGGCAGTGAATATGATACCGTGGTAGGACTGGACAGCGGAGCAGATGACTACATACCAAAACCGTTCCGTATGATGGAGCTGATATCCAGGATACGTGCACTTTTAAGAAGGACAGAGGACCGGGGCGCGGAGGAATACAGAGCAGGAAATCTCTATGTATGCCCGGGCAAACATGTGGCAGCCGTAGATGAAGAGCCGGTAAATCTCACACTCAAGGAATATGAGATGCTCTGTCTGCTTCTTAAGAACAGCGGCACTGTGCTTTCCAGGACCCAGCTTCTTAATCAGATCTGGGGATATGAGTTTGACGGGGAAAGCCGTACTGTGGATGTTCACGTGCGGACACTGCGCCAGAAGCTTGGTTCAGCGGGAAACCTTATTGAGACAGTCCGCGGGGTAGGATATAAGATCAGTACAAATTAAACAGATATGCTGTCTGTCAGCAGCATGGCCATACCGGAAAACATCAGGATCACCTTTACGGAAAGACTTCTGCAGGAGGCTTTTGAGCCACTTTGCAGGAGCCTTTTTTTGTGATATAATGCGCTTGATTATGGAGAAAGCAGGGAAATATCCTGCAGAAACAGGAGCGTATACATGAAATCATTGGTAATAGCGGAGAAACCCTCCGTAGCAAGAGATATAGCAAGAGTTCTCCACTGCAGCCAGAAAGGAAACGGCTGTCTGGAAGGAAGGGACTATGTTGTGACCTGGGCTCTGGGACATCTTGTTACCCTGGCAGATCCGGAAGAATATGATAAGAAATATATCAAATGGGAAATGTCCACCCTTCCCATGATGCCGGAAAAGATGAAACTTGTAGTCATAAAGCAGACTGCCAGACAGTACAATGCGGTAAAGACACAGATATACAGAAAGGACATCTCTGAGATCATCATTGCCACAGACGCAGGACGGGAAGGGGAGCTGGTTGCCAGATGGATCCTTGCAAAGGCGGACAGCCACAAGCCTATTAAGAGACTGTGGATATCATCAGTCACAGACCGGGCTATCAAGGACGGTTTTGCACATCTTAAAAACGGTCATGATTATGATGATCTCTACCGTGCTGCCCAGGCACGCGCGGAGGCCGACTGGCTGGTGGGAATGAACGGAACCAGGGCGCTGACCTGCAAGTATAATGCGCAGCTTTCCTGCGGACGCGTCCAGACTCCGACCCTTGCAATGATCGCTGCCAGGGAAAAGGAGATCCGAGAATTTAAAAGCGAGGAATATTATGGTATCACACTGACGGCAGGTAATGTCCGGTGGACCTGGAGAGACCAGAAAAGCAATGGATACCGTACCTTTAAGAAAGAACGGGCAGAAAGCATCCTTGCCAAAGCCGGAAAATCCACTCTCACAGTAACAAAAGTATCCAGAAAACCAAAGAAGGCCTATGCACCGGGGCTTTATGACCTTACCACCCTTCAGAGAGAGGCAAGCCAGAAATATGGTTTTTCCCCAAAACAGACCTTAAATATCATGCAGCGTCTTTATGAGAACCATAAGGTGCTTACCTATCCGAGAACCGATTCCAGGTACATTGGAAAAGATGTTGTCCCAACACTGAAGGAGCGTCTTCGTGCCTGTGGGACCGGTCCTTACAGGAAGCTTGCCGGAGTGCTTGTAAACAGTCAGCTCCAGACTAATTCCAGCTTTGTGGATGATAAGAAAGTCAGTGATCACCACGCCATCATCCCTACAGAACAGTTTGTACAGTTAGATCATATGACCAGCGAGGAGCGTAAGATATATGACATGGTCATTCGGAGATTCTTAAGCGTTCTGTATCCGCCGGCAGTATTTGAACAGGTGTCCATGGAAGGCCAGGCAGGAGGAGAGACCTTTGCGGCAAGCGGCCGGATCGTGAAGGCTTCGGGCTGGAAAGAAATCTATGAAGGCAGTACAGAGGAAGAGGAGGAAACTGAGGACAGGCTTAAAGACCAGCGCCTTCCGGAGCTTAAAGAAGGGGAGAAGCTTCCTGTGGAAAATGCCTCACTTACAACAGGAAAGACAAAACCGCCGGCAAGATTTACCGAGGCTACTCTTCTGGCTGCAATGGAAAACCCGGTGCGCTTCATGGAAAGCCATGATGCAAAGGCTGCCAGAACCCTGGGAGAGACAGGAGGTCTTGGAACAGTTGCCACCAGAGCTGACATTATAGAGAAGCTCTTTAACAGCTTCCTCATGGAAAAGAAGGGGAATGAGATCTATATCACATCCAAGGCAAGGCAGCTTCTTGAGCTTGTTCCGGAGGACCTGAAAAAACCGGAGCTTACTGCTGACTGGGAGATGAAGCTTGGAGAGATCGCCAGGGGAAAACTGAAGTCAGACATCTTTATCACCCAGATCAGGGATTATGCGGGAAATATTGTGGACGAGATCCGCTCAGGGCAGGGAACCTTCCGCCATGAAAACATGACCAATAAGAAATGCCCTCAGTGTGGCAGGCATCTTCTTGCAGTAAACGGAAAGAATGCAAAAATGCTGGTATGTGAGGACAGGGAGTGCGGATACCGGGAAACCATATCCAGAACCAGCAATGCCCGCTGCCCAAAATGCCACAAGCGCATGGAACTTGTGCTTAAGGGAAAAGAAGAAACCTTTGTCTGCCAGTGCGGATATAAAGAGAAGCTGTCCTCTTTCCAGGAGAGAAGAAAGAAAGAAGGAGCAGGAGTCAACAAAAGGGACGTACAGCGTTACCTTAAAAAGCAGCAGAAAGAGGCAAACGAGCCGGTGAACAATGCTTTTGCACAGGCACTTTCGGGAATTAAATTATAGTGGCTCAGGCAGGTACCTGAAGCGTTACAGATATTATATAAGGAGGATACAAAAATGGGATTACAGGATGACAGAATGTCAGGAAATATTCAGGATGTTGCAAGACTGATCACAAGACTTCTCCTTCAGGGAGATATGCCCCAGTATACACTTCCGGCAAAAGAAGCAGACTATTCAGAGGCAGATCAGCTTTTTTCAAAGATCATCAAGCTTGCAGATGCAGGTGAGATAAACGAAGCGGAAAACGAGCTTCTTATGAATATGGAAGAGGATGACGCAGATTACCTGGAACTTGCTCTTACCTTTTATCTGTATCTCAATGATATGGATGGGGATTATCTGGATGACCATGACTACTCCAGGGAGGAAATCCTGGACGGAGTGAAAAACCTGGCAGAAGACTGGGGAGTTACCGGACTGGAGGCTCTGGTCTGATGCGGCGGGAAGTTACGCTGGAGGAAATTTCCGACGGCCGTCTCTACGGAGCCAATGATATGGTAAAGGCAGACTGCCAGGACTGTAAGGGCTGCCATGACTGCTGCACCGGTATGGGAGATTCTGTAGTGCTGGATCCTCTGGATGTCTGTCGTTTAAGCCGGGGGCTTGGCAAAAGTGTGGATGAGCTTCTTGGCGGAGCTCTGGAACTTGGGATCACAGATGGAAATATCCTTCCCCACTTAAAGATGACAGGCAGTGATGAGCACTGTGTATTCCTGGACGGAAACGGAAGATGTTCCATTCACAGCTTCAGGCCCGGATTCTGCAGGCTTTTTCCTCTGGGGAGATATTATGAGGATGGGAGATTTCACTATATTCTTCAGATCCATGAATGTCCAAAGACCAACCGGAGCAAGATCAAGGTAAGGAAATGGGTGGACACGCCGGATTTCAAAAATTACGAAAAATTTGTATGCGACTGGCATTATTTTCTCCTGGATGTACAGGAAGTGCTGTATAATGCAGAGGATGAAGGGCTGATCCGCAATCTGAACCTGTATGTTGTGAATCAGTTTTACAGAAAGCCTTACGACGAAAACAGGGATTTTTATGAGCAGTTTTATAAGCGCCTGGAAGAGGGAAAGGGGCTTCTGAGCCTTGGGATCTGACCGGATGGACAGAGAGGGCCGGGGCAGAGCCTGCGGGACAAAAGAAAGGATTTTTTGACATATGAATTTAAATCAACTGACATATTTTGTGACACTTGCCCAGATCGAAAACTATACCAGGGCAGCCAAGCGTCTTGACATTACCCAGCCAAGTCTCAGCCATGCCATCTCCAATCTGGAAAAAGAACTTCAGGTACAGCTTTTTGAAAGGCATGGAAGAAATGTGACCATGACCAGATATGGGGAGATGTTTCTGAAATATGTTCAGGATTCCTTACATATCCTGAACCTTGGGGTGGAGCGGATCCAGGAAGCTGCCAGGATCCCGGGGGGAAGTATTTCCATCGGATATATCCACACCCAGGGACGCAGGTTTATCCCGGAGCTTGTCCGGGGATTTACAGATTCCCGAAAAGGGAAAAAAATTGATTTCCACTTTCAGAACGCAGCTACAGGGAATCTGATCCAGGGCCTTAAAGATGAAAGATTCGATGTGATCTTCTGCTCAAAGGCAGAGGGAGAGAAGGAGATAAGCTTTGTACCTGTGGCAGAGGAGAAGCTGATTGCCATTGTGCCGGAAAAACATCCCCTTGCTGCAAAAAACACGGTTTCTGTACAGGAGCTGGGACAGTATCCCCAGGTGGCTTTTCCGCCAAGCAGCGGCCTGTATTTTGTGATCCGTGAGCTTTTTGAGAAGGAGGGGATCATGCCGGAGACAGCCTTTGAGGTGGAGGAAGACGGAGCACTTGCAGGAATGGTGGCAGAGGGCTTCGGAGTGGCTATTGCCCCGGATGTGCCGGTGATCCACACCCTGCCTGTGAAGATACTGAACATCGAAAATCTTCATTACAGACGGTACATATACATGGGAATGTTGAAGAACCGCTATCCAAGCGCCCTGGTGGAGAGCTTCCGGGATTATATCCTGGAACATTACCGGATCTATGAGATCATGTCCTGATATGATAAAAACATAGATAAAAACTATAGATGGCATGTGTAAATTCAATAAATATTTTGGTTGTGATAAAAATAATCTGTTGGTATAATAGATACAGACACTTGATTTAAAGTGGTAAAGTGAACAAGCGAAATCCATAATGATTACGAAAGTAAACAATGGAGTAAAGGAGAAACTATGAACCAGTTAGAAGTATTAAGAGAGAGCCTTGGACAGTGTGATGAGATCATCCTTGACGCACTGCTCATGAGAAACAGAATCGTAGAGGACATCATGGTGTACAAGGAAGCCAATAATCTTCCGGTACTTCAGCCAGAGCAGGAGGCGAAGCAGAAGGGATGGCTGGAAGCCAGAATGGAAGGCAGACGCCATAAAAAAGAAGTATCCGATGTCTTTGCAAGTATCACACAGAACAGTAAGAGGATCCAGTCCAGGAATCTGTTTAACTATAATATCTTCCTGATCGGTTTCATGGGCGCAGGCAAGTCCACAATTTCCGATTATCTGAAAAATGCCCTTGCCATGGATGTGGTTGAGATGGATCAGTGTATCGTGGAGAGACAGGGAATGAGTATTTCCGATATCTTCGAGACTTACGGAGAAGAGTATTTCCGTGAGCTTGAGACAAATCTTCTTATCGAGATGCAGTCCCAGTCTAACGTTGTCGTATCCTGTGGTGGCGGTGTTCCGATGAGAGAACGCAATGTTGCTGAGATGAAGAAAAACGGCCGTGTCGTACTCCTTACTGCAAAACCGGAGACAATCCTTGAGCGTGTAAAAGATAATCATGACCGTCCGCTTCTTGAGAACAACAAGACTGTTCCGTTTATTGCAGATCTTATGGAGAAACGTCGTGCAAAATACGAGGCAGCAGCAGATATCGTGATCCGGACAGACGGAAAGAGCGAGCTTGAGATCTGCGAGGAGATGATCCAGAGACTTCGCGAGGCAGATCAGCAGTAATAAAAACACAGAATATACAGGAAAATATATAAGATACAAAATGCAGCGTCTACAGTCCTGTGACTGACAGACGCTGCATTTTGTATGTCAGGAAATTATCCTGTAACGTAAGCAGTATTCTTAATTGGTCTTATAGAACATCTCCTTATTGGCTGCCTCCATGACAAATTTCTTAAATGCTTCCACTACAGGCGGGTGATATACATCTTTTAACATGGCCATATAGAAATTGCGCTGCCAGCTTGGGGAGACCAGAGGCCGGATCTCCAGTTCCAGGGAATGGAGGATGGGGATGTCCGGGGCAATGGAAATTCCGAAGCCGTTAGCAACAAAACCCGCCGCAACCTGATCTTCGTCAATCTCAAAGGCAACATCCGGGTACTGCCCGATGGTCCTGAAAAGCTGGTCTATGATCTGACGGAGCCCACTTCGTTTCTTGAAGATGATCTGTTTGTAGGGAAGAGTGTCTTCCAGGTGGATCTGGGCTTTCTCTGTAAGAGGATGATCCTGAGGCATGATGACAACCAGATCCTGTTTGGCAACGGGGATAAATTCAATAAGAGGCTCATCGTCAAACCTGGAACAGAATCCAATGTCATATTTCTTTTCCTTAAGGCCTGTGAGGATATCACCTGTAAGGACCTTATCACAGTACAGGTTGAAATTTATCTTCCTGCCCTCATTGGCAGTGAGGAAATTGCGGATGATCTTGGGAACAAAATCCACTCCAAGGGTACGGAGAAATGCCACATCGATCTGACCTTCTCCCCTTCCTGCAAGCTGTAAGCCGTTTACAGAGGAATCCAGGCGGTTCAGGGTTTCCTCCACATCAGCCAGGAAGGTTTTGCCGTATTTGGTGAGGGATACGTTACGGCCGTTTTTTTCGAATAATTTAACGCCCAGTTCCTCTTCCAGGGAGGATATGGCGTGGCTCAGGCTGGGCTGAGTGATGGCAAGGACATCCGCAGCTTTGGTATAGTGCTCAAGATGAGCCAGTGTCACAAAATAACGAAGATGATACAGGTTCATTTCGGATTCTCCTTTCAAAGCTTGTGACCATTTTTATATAGTATACCACGATATATTGATAAAATCTATGAATTCTGCCGACACAATCAATTTGTTTTGTATTTAACAAAGTTATATAATGCATATAGAAAAAAGATACAAAATAATTTAAAAAACACAATAAAAATTATTTAATTTTCAGGAGGAATTACCATGTCAAAAGAATTTCCAATTACCATCAGTTCCTGGACACTGGGAGATCAGTGCAAGTTTGAAGATCGTGTAAAAGCAGCTAAGGAAGCTGGCTATGAGGGAATCGGACTGAGAGCGGAAACTTACGTAGATGCCCTGAATGAGGGACTTTTCGACGAGGATATCCTGGCAATCCTTGATAAATATGACATGAAAGTAACAGAGGTTGAATACATCGTACAGTGGGCTGAGGATCATCGTTCCTATGAGCAGAAATACAAAGAGCAGCTTTGCTTCCATATGTGTGAATTATTTAACGTTGCACAGATCAACTGCGGACTTATGGAGAACTATTCTGTAGAGCATACAGCACAGAAACTTAA
>CAKROW010000038.1 GCA_934373235.1 uncultured Blautia sp.
GAATTAATGAACATCACAAGATTATTTCAACAGAAGGATTTGATTCTCAAAGCTTAGGAATACGTACTTTGATACATTTCTTTTTTATAGATGAAGAACATATTTTGGGAAAAAGAACTGTTCTAGATTCACCAAGCTACAGCAAGATTAATGCATACCTGTGTGCATTGAATTTCTTGTTGACCGGTGATGATTCTATGCATTTGATGCCGGAAGAAACTAAGGAAGAACGTGAGCGGAGAATCACTGAGCGTACAGGAGTTATTGCCTATTTGAATCAGAAAATTGAAGAATTATCTCAAAGAAAAGCGGAGCTCGAGGCTAGGGAAGCAGTTGGGGAAACTGATGCAGAAGGAAGAATAGAAGAGTTACTTTCAGCGATTGAAGAGATAGAAAATGAAATAGGAACAGCTTCATCAGAAAATAGAGAATTAGTGAGAGAGAGATACGAAATTAGTACGAAAATTGAGGAAGCATTGTTCCTTAAAGATAGGTATCGTGTATTAAAATCTCAATATGAAGCGGACATATTGCGCCTACAATTTATATGCGATGGAGAAAGAAAAGAAGATACTATTGATGAGGCAGTTGCGTGTCCATTTTGTAATCATGAAATAGAAAAAGGAACTGTAGCGCATGAATCATACATAGAGTCTGCAACAATAGAGATTCAAAGGATTCAGCTACAGATCAGTGATTTGATTTCTGCTGAATCAGATGTTTGCGAAGGCATTGATAAGTACGAAAGAAAATTGCAAGAGATAGATGATCAGATTGCTGAAATTACAAATTCGATTAATGGAGAATTAAAACCAAGGGCTGCAGAACTCAGGCAGTCGGTTGAAGCTTATAAAGAAATTTTAAGAGCTAAGCAAGAGATATATGCAATTGATGCTATGGCAACAGAGCTTAATACAGATGTATTTGAAAAAGAAAATGAAGAAGATGGTGAAAGTGCAAAGTTTAAAGGAAGAGAACTTATCGATAAAGATACCTGGAAGGTTTTGAGTGATAACCTAAATTCAATGATAAAAGAGTGTGGATATCCAAATTCACCGGAATCCAGATTGAATATAGATACATTAGATGTGGTAGTTGGTGGAAAATTTAAGAAGGATCAAGGAAAGGGATATAGAGCCTATCTGAATACAATTATGTTATTTAACCTTATGAAGTATTTGGAAGAAAACGCAATTTATGCACCACATCTTTTGATTTTAGATTCACCAATACTGTCCTTAAAGGAGAAAAAACACAAAATTACAGAGAAAGAAAAAGCCACACCTGGAATGCGGGAATCCCTGTTCAAATATATTGTAAATCATTACGGAAACAATCAGGTGATTATTGCAGAAAATGAAATTCCGGAAGGAGTAGATTACTCATCTGTTAATTTAATTGAATATACAACAGACGAAAGAGAAGGCACCTATGGGTTCCTTAAAAGCGTAAAAAATTAATAGTTGTTGAAGAACTAAGAGGAGAACTTATATGGCGAAGGTAATCAGTTATAACAAACTTTGGAAATTGTTAATTGATCGCGGACTTAAGCGCACGGACTTGAAGGATATGTGCAAAATTAGTTCAGCTTCAATTGCAAAGCTTGGAAAAAATGAAAACCTGACGACGGGAGTCCTGCAAAAGATATGCACGGGACTAGAATGCGATGTGTCGGATATTATGGAGATGATAGATGTTCTAGATGAAGATACTATAGGCAAATAGAGAAAAATGGTGGAGGCAAAAGATGGATACTCCGGTGAAAGTAATAAATAATATCACTGAAACGGTAAAGGATGATCTTGTTATGACTTTAAAAAAGGGTAGCAAGGTATCCGTTGCTGCTGCATGCTTTTCTATGTATGCGTATAAAGAACTAAAGAAACAGATGGAAGGCGTAGATGAATTTAGATTCATTTTTACGGCCCCCACTTTTACAACAGAAAAGGCTACAAAGGAAAAACGTGAGTTTTATATTCCCAGATTGAATCGTGAAAGTAGCTTATACGGAACGGAATTTGAAATCAAACTTCGAAATGAGATGACTCAGAAAGCAATTGCACGTGAGTGTGCAGAGTGGATTAAGAGTAAGGCCGTGTTTAAGTCTAATACCAGTGGCGAAAATATGCCTGGGTTTATGACGGTAGATAATCAACAGAGTAAAGTGGCTTATATGCCAATGAATGGATTTACCACTGTTGATATTGGTTGTGATCGTGGTAACAATGCATATAATATGACTAACAGAATGGAATCTCCATTTTCTATGCAGTACATGCAGCTATTCGATACTATTTGGAATGATAAGGAGAAAATGCAGGATGTGACAGATGTTGTAGTTGAGAATATAACATCTGCATACAACGAAAATTCACCGGAATTTATTTATTTCATGACTCTATTCCATGTGTTCAGTGAGTTCCTGGATGATATCTCAGAGGATGTTCTGCCGAATGAGGCTACGGGCTTTAAGCAGAGTAAGATATGGAACTTGTTGTATGATTTTCAGAAGGATGCTGTACTTGCAATCATCAATAAGCTAGAGAAGTACAATGGCTGTATTCTGGCGGATAGTGTGGGTCTAGGTAAGACATTTACGGCACTAGCCGTTGTTAAATATTATGAAAATAGAAATAAGACGGTTCTTGTCCTTTGTCCTAAGAAGTTGGCTGAGAACTGGAACACATATAAAGATAACTATGTGAATAATCCGATTGCAACTGATCGTCTGAATTACGATGTCTTATTCCATACAGACCTTTCGCGTAATGGTGGTATGTCAAATGGCTTGGATTTAGATAGATTAAACTGGGGCAATTATGACTTGGTTGTAATTGATGAATCACATAACTTCCGTAATGGTGTCGGTACACATGCAAATACCAAGGAGAACCGTTATGTGAAGTTAATGGATAAGATTATCCGTACAGGTGTAAAGACTAAGGTTCTTATGCTTTCTGCAACACCGGTTAATAATAGATTTGTGGATCTGAGAAATCAGCTGGCTATTGCATACGAGGGTAATGCTGAGAATCTGGATAGCAAGCTTAATACAACAAAGTCTTTGGAGGATATTTTTAGACAAGCTCAGAAGGCTTTCAACGCATGGAGTAAGTTGGATCCGGAAGACAGAACCACAGATGCTCTTCTTAGAACACTGGATTTTGATTTTTTTGAGCTGTTGGATAGTGTGACAATAGCACGGTCCAGAAAGCATATTGAGAAATATTATAGTACTGCAGAGATAGGAAAATTTCCTGAGAGGTTAAAACCAATATCTCTCAGACCGAACCTTACTACTCTGGAGTCTGCAATTACCTACAATCAAATTTATGAACAGCTGATGTTGCTTACATTGTGTATCTATACGCCGTCAAATTATATATTCCCAAGTAAGCTGGATAAATATATGGAGCTGACGCATAACAAGGGTGCAAACCTTACTCAAAAAGGTCGAGAGGAAGGTATTCGAAGACTCATGAGCATTAACCTGCTCAAACGATTGGAATCTTCGGTATGCTCATTTGCATTGACATTGTCCAGAATAAAGGACTTGATAAATGTTACGATTGGAGCAATAGATAAATTCGAAGCTTATGGTAGTGCGGATATCGATATGTACGAAGCATCAGAAGATGAATTCGACATGGATGACGGCAATACAGAATACTTCACAGTTGGTAAGAAGGTGAAGATTGACCTTGCTGACATGGATTACAAGACCTGGAGAGATGAGCTCAAAACAGATGCTGAGGTGCTAGAGCTTCTTACGCTTATGGTGGCTGACATTACACCGGAGTACGACACCAAGCTACAGACACTGTTTGATTTGATTTCAAAGAAGATTGAGAATCCAATCAATGAAGGCAATAAAAAGATAATTATTTTCTCTGCATTCTCTGATACAGCAGAATACCTGTATGAGAATGTCAGTGTATATGTGAAGAGAAAGTACAGATTGGATACAGCAATCATTACCGGTGCTGTGGATGGCAAGTCTACGATTAAAGGATTAAAAGCTACTCTTAATAACGTGCTTACTTGTTTTTCTCCTATATCAAAGGGAAAAGCAGTGCTGATGCCGAACAATGATTACAATATTGACATTCTGATTGCAACAGATTGTATTTCCGAAGGTCAGAACTTGCAGGATTGTGATTATCTGGTAAATTATGATATTCATTGGAATCCGGTAAGAATCATTCAGAGATTTGGTCGAATAGACCGTATTGGAAGCAAGAACAACTATATTCAGTTGGTAAACTTTTGGCCGGATATGACTCTGGACGATTATATAAATCTGAAATCTAGAGTAGAGACTAGAATGAAGATTTCCATTATGACTTCCACCGGCGATGATGACCTTATTAATGACGAGGAAAAAGGCGATTTGGAATACAGAAAGCAACAGCTTAAAAGATTACAGGAAGAGGTTGTTGATATTGAAGAAATGTCCGATGGAATCTCTATCATGGATTTGGGACTTAATGAATTTCGCTTGGATCTTCTGGAGTATATGAAGACGCATCCGGATATGGATAAAAAGCCGAAAGGTCTTCATGCAGTGGTACCTGCAACAGAAGAACTGCCTGAGGGTGTAATCTTTGTTCTTAAGAATGTTAATAACAGTGTAAATATAGATAACCAGAACCGTATCCATCCATTCTACATGGTTTATATGGGAATAGATGGTTCAGTAGTTTGTGATTACTTGAATCCGAAACAACTGTTGGATGATGTGCGTCTACTATGTAGAGGGAAGAAAGAACCAATTAAGGAAGTATATTCAATATTCAATGAAGAAACGGATGATGGAAGAGATATGTCTGATATGTCAGAGCTTCTGAGTGATGCGATTAATTCTATCATAGATGTAAAGGAAGAGAATGATATTGACAGTTTGTTTTCAGCTGGTGGCACGTCAGCACTTATGTCAGATGTTTCCGGGCTGGATGATTTTGAGCTTATTTGCTTTCTGGTAGTTAAGTAGAAAGGACAGGTGATAGGATGTTAGGATTGCCAAAGACCACGGAATTCAACAAACGAATTCCGAAACAAAAATTCTATGAAAATTTGGATGTATCACCTGCACTTAAGAAGGTGTTCGTGGATCAGGTCAAAACAATCTATTGGAGAAATAAGATTGCAACAACCACTGTGAACCTGGCACCAGGTACAAATGTTACAGAGATTGAGGTCTTTGAGGTTAAGCTAAACAGTAAAATGCTGGATGAAGGAATGCTTCGGCAGATAGATAAGGAAATACCGTATCACATCTTGTTTATTCTGGAATACCAAGGAAAGTATCAGGCATGGATAGGATATAAAGAAGCAGCAATTTCCGGTGCTGCAGCATTCAAGGTAAACAAGTATTATCATACGGACTGGATGGATGAAGATGATTTGCCGGTGAAGCTTGAAGGTTTGGATATTGATATTGTTTATGAGAATTTTGTCAGACAGATTGCGGGAGATAAACTGCAGGTTACAGAAGCAGGAGAATCGCTGAAAGATTCTGTTGCGAGGGATGAAAAAATACAAGCATTGAAGAAACAGATAGAAACACTGCAGGCTAAAATCCGAAAAGAAAAACAACTTAATAGGCAGATGTTAATGAATAATGAACTAAAAAAGCTCAAAAAGGAGTTGGAGAGTATATGAAAGGAACATTTACGTTTACTGTAAAAACGTATCCGAAATGTGATGAGTATTTGAGAATACGTTGGAAAGATGAAGAATACAAAAAAATAGAGGATTTTATAAGCATACATCCAGAGTTAGAAGAAACCGAGTTAGAGAAGTGTATGGTGAATTATCGTGGCGTTGAAAAAACCTATAGAGCGTTTATCGATGATTATTCAACTTATGCTGATGAGTTGAAGTTTGTTGAATTTAATCCATGTAAGATAATTGTGAATCAATCAATAAGAGCATCAAAATATTTCGTGGAGAAAACGGTTGATTGCTTGCAGACTGCACGATTTTTTGCGATGAAAAGTAATTTGGTTTTAGATACAAATTACAACCTGCCTTGGTCGCAAGGATATGTTCTGCAGTACTTATTCCGATGTACATATTTCGGAACTGCTGCTACATGGTATTCCAATACTTTCGACCAGTTATTGCAAGCAGTATATTGGGCATTTGAGTTATATACTGACACTGTAGACCGGGATGGAAATCCTTATAATGACTCGTGGGATGCAAAAAAGATAATGACTTTTTGTACGTATGAATTTGTTGTAGGAACATTAAAAAGCAAAGGTCTTACAGTTGTTCGAAGATTATTGACATCCTGTTCAGGAAAAATAGAAGAGGTTCGTTCTTGGGCCAATTATATAAAGCATAAAGGTGGAATTGACTATAAGGATTCTCAAGCTGAAGATCCATTTCAGATTTACATTGCTCCAGATGAATCTGATATTACCTTAGAACATTTGGATGATAGATTTGCAATAAAGAATTTCAAGTCACCAATTGAAATTGACATAGATGAGAAGAGCAAAGTCATGTTGCAAGCGCATAGTGCGTTATATGAGTGTATAACAAAAATTATTGAAGCCATAGATTTTGATAAATATCAATTACAATTTGGAGGGAACAACTAATGGATAAAATGAGAATGGTATCAGTCAATATGACTGCTCAAAATATTGAAAAGATAGGAGCTCTTTTCCCTAACTGTATCACAGAAACAGTAGATGAAAATGGGGCCCTAAAGAAATCCATCAATTTTGAGATGCTTCGTCAGATGCTTTCTGAGGATGTATTGGATGGTGATGAATCTTATGAATTCACTTGGATTGGGAAGAAGTCAGCTATTGTGAAGGCTAACAATCCTATTAGAAAGACATTACGTCCTTGTATAGATGAAAGTAAGGATTGGGATGATACAGAGAATCTGTATATAGAAGGGGACAATCTTGAGGTTCTGAAACTGCTGCAGGAGAGCTATCTGGGGACTATTAAAATGATTTATATTGATCCTCCATATAATACTGGAAATGATTTTATTTATAACGATAATTTTAAAATAAATTCGGAAGAATATATTGAAGAGATTGGTCAGATAGACGAAGACGGAAACAGAATGTTTAAGAACACTGATTCAAATGGACGGTTTCATTCTGACTGGTGTTCAATGATTTATTCACGATTATTACTTGCAAGAAACCTTTTAAAAGCAGACGGATGTATTTTTATCAGTATTAGCGATATAGAGGTAACTAATCTCAGAAAGATATGTGATGAAATCTTTGGTTCTTCAAATTTTGTTGCAGATTTAATTTGGGCAAATAAGGAAGGTGGAGGAAGTTCAGACAGCAAACTTTTTAGAATAAAGCATGAGCATATTTTATGTTATGCAAAAGATATAAATAATCTTGAAATTACAGGTGTGCCTATTAGTAATGCAGATAGATACAAAGGGAGTGATGAGTATGTAGCTGAAAGAGGCCCATATTATTTACAAAAATTGGGTATGGGTTCAATTCAATATTCAGCTTCATTAGATTACCCTATAGAAACGCCAGATGGAAGTACTGTTATGCCCGCTGATAATAACAGAGGTAAAAAAGCATGTTGGAGATGGTCAAGAGATAAATATGAAAAGAATAAAGAGAGGGGATTCATAGAAATCAAGAAGGATTCACAAGGAATCTGGACTGTTTACACAAAGCAATATATGAATTGTGATAACGACGGGAATATTATAGAGAGAACCCAGCGCCCTATGGGAATAATTGAAGAATATTCAAGTACTCAGGCCGCAAAAATGCTTGAAAATATGGGGCTGGGAGGACTATTTAATTATTCAAAACCAGTTGATTTGTTGAAGTATTTGTTAGGACGATTAGATTTAGAGGAAGAATATGTATTGGACTTTTTTTCTGGTTCCGCTTCTTTAGCTCATGCGGTTATGCAAATGAATGCTGAAGATGGGAAGAACAGAAAATATATAATGGTACAGTTACCAGAAAAAACAGAGGAAAAGAGTGAGGCAAGAAGACAAGGATATGAAACTATATGTGATATAGGGAAAAAACGTATTCGACAAGCAGCAGATGTTATTAGGAATGAAAATCATAATAACAAATTTGATGGAGGATACCGAGTGTTTAAGTTGGCGGATAGTAATATGAATGATGTTTATTACACTCCTGCTGAATATTCACAGAATCTTCTTCCTATGCTTGAATCTAATGTTAAATCAGACAGAACAGACTTGGATTTGCTGTTTGGTTGCTTGCTTGAATGGGGACTTTCTTTATCGTTGCCATATAGTTCTGAGATGGTAGAAGGATGTAAAATACATAATTATAACGACGGAGATCTCATTGCTTGTTTTGATGAAAATATACCAGACAGTGTTGTGAGAGCAGTCGCAAAGATGCAGCCGCTTCGTGCAGTTTTCCGTGACAGTAGTTTCGCAAACAGTCCTTCCAAAATCAACGTTGGAGAAATATTTAAGCTTATGGCACCAGACACTACCGTAAAGGTTATCTAAGGAGGAAAACTATGAAGCTACAATTTAAGCATCAGAAGTTCCAGGCAGATGCTGCAAAAGCTGTAGTAGATGTTTTTGCTGGACAGCCGTACATGACTCCGTCCTACATGATGGATAGAGGTAGTGGAAATTACCAGATGTCTTTAACCGAAGAACAGGATTTTACAGGTTGGGGAAATCAGCGTATCGTGCCGGAACTTAATAATCAGATGATTCTGGATCATATAAGAAAAATACAGAGAAATAATCAGATTGAGCCTTCTTCAAAGTTGGAAGGAACATACAATCTGACTATAGAAATGGAAACAGGTGTTGGTAAGACCTATACTTACATCAAGACCATGTATGAATTGAATAAGCATTACGGCTGGAGCAAGTTTATCATTGTTGTTCCAAGTATTGCTATTCGTGAAGGTGTTTATAAATCATTCCAGGTGACTCAGGAGCATTTTGCGGAAGAGTACGGAAAGAAGATTAGATTCTTTATATATAATTCTTCTCAGCTTACAGAGATTGATAGATTTGCTTCTGATAATTCCATCAATGTAATGATTATCAATTCTCAGGCATTTAATGCCAAGGGTAAGGATGCCAGAAGAATTTATATGAAACTGGATGAATTCCGTTCAAGAAGACCAATAGATATCATTGCAAAGACAAATCCGATTGTTATCATTGATGAGCCTCAGTCTGTAGAAGGAAAGCAGACCAAGAAGAATCTGGAAGAATTCCATCCGCTTATGACACTGCGTTATTCCGCTACTCATAAGAGTGACAGTATCTATAACATGGTTTACCGTTTGGATGCTATGGAAGCATATAATAAGAAGCTGGTAAAGAAGATTGCAGTTAAAGGCATCCAGGAATCCGGAACTACTGCAACGGACAGTTATGTATATCTGGAAAGATTGAACTTGTCAAAAGCAGATCCTATGGCTACTATTCAGTTCCATGTAAAAGGTGTGTCTGGTGTTAAGGTGGTATCAAAGAAGGTTGGTATCGGATTTAACCTGTATGCAAATTCTGGAGAGATGGAAGAGTACAGAAATAACTTCATTGTGAAAGCTATTGATGGACGTGATGATTCTATTGAGTTTGTAAACGGAATAAAAATTTTTGCAGGCGATGTTATCGGAAAGGTAAGCGAAGAACAGCTTAGAAGAATTCAGATACGTGAGACAATTCTTTCTCATATTGAAAGAGAGCGTCAGTTGTTCTACAAGGGAATTAAGGTTTTATCTCTGTTCTTTATTGATGAGGTAGAACATTATAGGAAATATGATACGTCAGGTAATCCGGAGAACGGTATCTTTGCAGATATGTTTGAAGAAGAGTATGAGGATATCATCGGCAATCTACAGCTTGAAATCGGAGAGAATGATTACATCAAATATCTGCATGCAATCAGTGCTAAGAAGACTCATGCAGGTTATTTCTCTATTGATAAGAAGGGTCATATGATTAACAGTAAGGTCCGTCGTTCGGAGACTTCTTCTGATGATGTAGATGCATATGATTTGATTATGAAGAATAAGGAACTCCTTTTGGATCGTAGTCCTGAGAAGTCTCCGGTAAGATTTATTTTTTCTCATTCTGCATTGAGAGAAGGATGGGATAATCCTAATGTATTCCAGATCTGTACTTTGAAACAGAGTAATTCAGATGTACGTAAACGTCAGGAAGTTGGTCGTGGTATGCGGCTTTGTGTAAATGAAGATGGTGATCGTATGGATGAAAATGCACTGGGCAATGATGTTCACAATATCAATGTGCTTACTGTAATTGCCAGCGAGAGTTATGACAAGTTTGCAAAAAGTTTGCAGTCTGAGATTGCAGAGGCTGTCGGTAGCAGACCGCGTCAGGTTACAGAGATTCTCTTCGAGAATGCCAGAGTGCATGATAAGAATGGTAATGAAGAGACTATCGATTCGGGAATGGCTAAGAGACTTATCCGCTACATGATCAAGATGGATTATCTTGATGAAAATGATGCTCTTACAGAAAAATTCTATGAGGACAAGGCTAACGGAGAAGTTCAACTTGGCGAAGAGATGGAACAGTACAAGCCGGATATTTTGGTTATTTTAGATAGTATTTATGATGATAAGAAGATGGCTCCAGAAAATGCACGTAGCAATAATGTTGAACTTAAGGTTGATACAGATAAACTTGCGATGCCGGAATTTAAGGCATTGTGGAGCAGGATTAATGCTAAAACTGCTTATGTAGTTGATTTTGATACAGATGAACTTGTAAGAAAAGCTGTTGCAGCTCTTGACTCAAAGCTTCGAGTACCTAAGATATTCTTCAAGGTAGAAACTGGATCCATGAAGGAAATTAAGTCCAAGGATGATTTGCTGTCCGGGGCTTCGTTTGTAAAAGAGGATTCCAGCATATATGGACAGACAAAGATTGCCGCCAATACAAGCGTAAAGTATGATCTTGTAGGAAAAATGGTAGAAGAGACTGGACTTACCAGAAAAGCGGTTATTCAGATCCTTACAGGAATCCAGCCTTCTGTATTCAATCAGTTTAAGGATAATCCTGAGGAATTCATTATCCAAGCAGCAAAGCTTATCAATAATGAGAAGGCTACTGCAATTATTCAGCACATTACCTATGATGTTCTGGAAGACAGATATGATACAGATTTGTTTACAGATGCAACCATCAAAGGAAAGCTGGATGTGAATGCGATGAAGGCAGACAAGCATCTGTTTGACCATATCGTTTATGATTCTACCAATGAGCGTAAGTTTGCTCAGGAGTTGGATGTGAGCCAGGAAGTTGCGGTATATGTGAAGCTTCCGGATGGGTTCTTTATTTCTACACCGGTTGGTCATTACAATCCTGACTGGGCGATTGCATTCAAGGATGGAACCGTAAAACATATTTATTTTGTTGCAGAGACAAAAGGTTCTATGGATACAATGGAGCTTAGAGGTGTTGAAGATGCAAAGATTCACTGTGCAAGAGAGCATTTCAAGGCCATTAGTGGTGAGAATGTAATCTATGATGTAATAGATAGCTATCAGGCATTGCTTGAGAAGGTTATGAAGTAAGAAGGGAGAGATTTGTGCATGGCAGATGCTGATAGGTATTATCCAAATTTAACATGGCCACAATTCGCTATGTGCAATGACGATGCAACAGGCGCCTTTGAAGATATGTCAAGGCGTCTGTTTGCCCTGGAGTTTTTAGAGAATGGCACAGTTCCCCATTCGGACCATAATAATCCGGGGGTTGAGGTGCTACCAATTCTGGAGCCACCACATTCCGATGGATTAAAACAAAGAAAAATAAGTTTTCAAGCAAAGTATTTTGAAGGTAATGTTAGTTTTTCAAAAATAAAGGAGTCAATGAATCAGGCTATTAAACACTATAAGAATGAACTTGATTTGATTTATTTGTTTTGCAATAAAACGCTTACTACAACCAACAAGGGGTACAAGGACACTGTTGAGTTACTAAAAAAAGCAGGAATTGAATTATACCCTATCTCTAATAAAGAAGTATTGGATTTGGTGGCAAAGTATAAAGAAATAGCAAACTATTTTTTCTTGCCGAGAAGAAGACCTGGTGATGCTCAGTATGAACAGGTACATGCAGGAATTGTTATAAATAATAGTAGCGGTGGTAGTGGATGTGATTCTTGCCCAATAAAGACTGCTGAACAGGTTATAGATTCAAAGTTGCTTCAAGGTTTTGTTCAAGAGAAAATACAGACCTGTAAAGCATTTGTTTTGGAGATGCAGTTCGATAAGCTTAGGGAAGAAATTGATAAGATATTTGTATACGATCTCTCTGGAATTTTAGGTGCGGATACTTTATTGTTTTACAAGCGGATTTTAGAATTGCATGATGGTAAGCAGATTGACATTACTGAAGATGGTCTTACCGAACAGTACAAGAGTGAATTATCATGGATAGAAGATTATTACAAGAATCCAGTATCGGTAGGTGCATACACATTTGCTCGTCATTTTAGTGAAAGTCAGACGCTTGTTCTGGATAAAATGTTTTCATCACAATTATGGGATGCGATTGCTGAACTCTGTAAAGAAATTGTAGATGATGCATCGTCGGAAATAATTGATACTGTTAAACAGTATTATGGATTAGCTTTGTTCAATCTGCAGAAATACGATATGGCATCGGATATTCTTAAAGGGCTTTACCAAAAAAATAGGAAAGAAAATATTCTTTTATATTCTATTTTTGCAGAGATGAAATGTATAAACTATGCATGGCGCGAAGGCCACTACGAGAATAGAGATAGGCTTATTGAACTAATTAAACAGCTTGATACTCTTAATGATAATAAACAGTACAAGAGTAATGGTAATCTTGTCGCAATGTTGTATCTTGAAACGGAATATAACCTAGGTGTCTATGAGAAAGAATATCTTGAAAATGCCATCGAAAGATATCAGTATTTCTCTGATGAAGTTAAAAATGAAGAGGTAATAAACTATCTGTACGCTCTTTGTTTAGAATTGAATGGTAATATTGAGACAGCAGAAAACATTTATGCAGGACTTGATTGGAGAAGCGATGCAAACATTGCTTGTAGATATTTGATTTGTAAATTATCAAGAAATGATTATGCTGAAGCCGTCAAGGTATATAAAGAATACAATTCTTCTGAGATAAATACAAAGTTAAAGAGCCTTTATCTTACAGCAGTGTACTATGATGATACAGACAACTACTTGGATATGCTGAAAGAAGCTCTGGATGAAGTACAGGATGATTTTGATGGTATTATAGATATTGCTTTCGGGGTACATGAAAAAAGGTATTTAATAGAGAATATCGTTCCATTAATAAAGAAACATCTACATAATGAGATAGACAAGCTCGGGTTTATGAAAAAAACAGAGTTAATTTCTGTTTTGGCACATGCAGGAGATTTGGAACTGATATTGATGGTAATAAAGAGCATACCGAATACAAATATCTTGAATCACTATATCGTGAAGGAAATATATGACGCTGCCTTTATAGTTAGTAATAAAGAATTTATCGCCCATGATAAGGCATTACATAAATCCGATAAACTGGAGGCGGCAGAGCTTATTGCAGATATCTTTTTGGAAGCAAATGTATCACGAAGAGAATTTTTACAAATAAAATATCTTTGTGCTGGAGCTAAAGAGAAGCGGTTCAGCATGCTGAAATATGCTAAAGAATTGTTTGATATTACTCATGAAGAAGGCATGGCGAGAAATATTATTGCAATGCTATTTGAAAGAAATGAAACAGATATCAATGCGTATGCTCCTTACATAAACGTGTTGAGTAATTCTGTTAACCCGGATTATTGTATGGCGGTTGCATCTGCAATGTTACGTTTAGGAAAGACGGAGGAAGCTGATTTATACGCATACAAAGCGCTTTACTATTTAAATGATGTAGAAAATTATGAGGTATTTAAAAGTTATTTTGGCTATTATAATCAGAATCTCAATAGGTATCATGATGAAGGTGAGTTAAAGCGAGTTAAGAACAATTCCGTAGTAACTCTTACAGAAAATTCTCTGGGAGATGATGGTGAGCCCACCATCGTTACAGTATGTCTTGATTCTGAAAGCGAGTTCTCAGATCCAAACAATACAAGTATGGGAGTGAGGCATATTCCATCGGGTAGTCCTTTGTATCTAAAAATACAGGGAAGTAGCTTAAACCAAATATTGAAAGTTGAAGAGATCAATTATCGTATAACCAATATACAATCTAGAACGGATTATGCTGTAGGGTTTATTTTTAGAAAGATTAGCGAGCATCCTGAGAAATTTGATGGTGCAGTTCTTGTATTAGCATCGGAAAAAACTGAGGATTTGATAGATAAAATCAAATCTATGACAGATAGAACCGAACAAACAGAAACTCTTCTGAATTTCTATCACTTCAAAGAAAATGAAGCGGGATTACCAGTTGATTCTTTTACTAATGGTGACTACGATCGATATATTGACGTATTAACAATGCTTCTTCATGCAAAAGATCAGGCATTCTATACCGGGTTTCCTATATATGAAGATGAAGAAAACCAGAGATATATTCCGGCATTATCTACGTTGGTATTGTTAAGCTCTATGAATATATTGAATGTGCTTGTGGGAGTAAAGAGTAATTTACTTCTTCCAGCATCGTACATAGACTTCTTTGCTGAACGTTATAGCAAGGCGAAGAAAACCAGTCTTGTATCACCAGGCAAATTGGTTAATGTAGATAATCAGCTGACTTTGATTCAGAACGACCTCTCACATGTTGAAATATGGGAGAGAATTATTGATTTCTGTTCAGACTGTGAGAAGGTGGAAATATCAGATGACGAACGAATAGGATTCACGTTGGGAGATATAAACGGTGAGCAATTTATAGCGGCTGCACGTTTGCACATGATTCATCTTGATTCTTTTGTGTTGGCTAAGAAAGAACAGGCAACTCTTTTGTGTGATGATCTGTTCTTTAGGAAAATAGCTACTTATGGTGGAATCAGAAACATAAACTTTGTTTCTTTATTGCGGCATTATGTGGATGATGATTTTGTAGTTCCAATTGTAATGGAGCTGTCAAAGACGAATTATTTGTATATTCCACTTATGGCAAGGACAGACGAAGAGGCAATTGAATTAAAGAAGAATATACTAGATGGGGAAATGAAGAAAAAATTCTATAGTGACATTCTGATTGCGTATAATGTAGCTTGGAAGAATGTTATGCGTGAAATATTTGGTGAGGATGTAGAGTTTGAAGAAACCGAGTAAAGATAAGGCTCCTGGAGGTAAAAGTCTAGGAGCCATTTTTGTGATTTTATAATACAGCATTCATTAGGACCATAATATAAGATCTTCATTCGGAATAATTCGGGACAGCCAAGTACCGGAGACCGCTATCTTTTTAATCTTTTTTATAAAATGGCGTCTCATACCCATCGCCTCTAATCAGAATATCTGGCATCCAGTCCGGAGACCTACTCATGGCATTGCAGATGGATTTGTAATCAACATCCTGACTACATTCGATGATGAGCTCATCATGGACATGACCGCAGATAAAGCAGTGGGAGAGGTTACGCATGGCAAAACAGAGAAGGTCTCTGGAGACTGCCTGCACAATGTTCTCTACGAATTTCGGACCGTAGCTTTCGATTCGTTCCCATTTTTTAGTGGAGCCGATGCCTTCATAGGTTACGGATTCACCGCCGAATTTGTTTTCGCCTATACGAGGTTTCACATAGCTCAAGGTTCTGCCGGAAGGAAGTTTGATGAAGAGCATACCGCTTCGACATAAGAATTTGATTCCGTTTACCTCTGTAGGAATATTCATTTTTATAATAGTCTTTACGGCATTATCCACATTCCACCAGAAGGCAGTAATATTTGGATTGGAGGCACGCCAGGAATCCACAAGTGGCTGAAGTTCATCCTCTGTTAATCCCATATCCAAAGCTCCCATAGATATAAGAGCACCGACGGAACCACCATATCCTAAAGCAAGCTCTGCGATTTTACCCTTCTGTCTGAGATGTGAATTGATACCGTGCTTTTCGACCGGTACTCCAAACATCTGACTGGCGGAAGCACAGTAGATATCTTTACCTTCTGCAAATATTTTGGAACGCCAGGATTCACCAGCGAGGTGTGCAAGGACTCTGGCCTCGATTGCAGAGTAGTCAGATACCACGAATTTGTATCCCGGTCTTGCAATAAAGGCGGTACGAATCAGCTGGCTTAAAGTATCTGGGATATCATCGTAAAGCAGTTCCAAAGAATCATAATCACCGGTACGGACAAGCTCACGAGCATCAGCAAGGTCATTCATATGATTTTGCGGTAGGTTCTGTAACTGAATCAATCGTCCGGCCCATCTTCCGGAACGGTTTGCACCGTAGAACTGAAACATACCGTGAGCTCTACCATCTTTACATACTGCATTTTGCATAGCCTGGTATTTCTTCACGGAGGATTTTGCAAGCTGGAGTCTGAGTTTCAATGCGGTAGCTACATCACCATCAGTATTTTTTATCATAGCAGCCACATCCTTCTTACCAAGGGATTCAGCTTCAATACCATTATCAGAGAGCCATTGTTTCATCTGAACTACGGAGTTTGGATTATCGAGGTTCGTGATATTCTGCATGGATATCATAAGCTCTGACTTGGACTTTTCATCGAATGCGATAGCATTTTCTACTACGTCCATATCCAGCATAATTCCGCGGTCATTGATTTCCTGGTCGAGATGATATTCATTCCAGACGAAGTCAGGAACCGGGAATTTTGATAATCTTTGTTTGATAGCCATTTCCACTGCTACATCACGTTTATTGTAGGCTTTGAAGTCTTCCCATTTATCGGGAGCATGTTCTGGGAGATTTCTGGTTCTGCCACCATTTATTTTTGTCGGTTTACAAGGGCAGCAGAAGTATTTGATGAGGTCTTTGCCTTCCTTCATTTTTTGATCCTGCAATTTAAGAACTGCACCGACTCCTTCAAGCGAGAGTGGTAAGCCCATATAGGCTGACCATATCATGGTACACTTCCATGAGGATGGATCCAGATATTTGGAAGCAGGATCTTCGGGAATACGATAGCCCTTGAAGTGTTCAGGGTGATGTTTTTTTAACCAATGGGATAAACAGATTCTTTCAAAATTGGCATTGAAAGCCCATTTTGTAACAGTATCATCAGATAAGGCTGCAAGGATATCATCAGGAATAGTATCGCCGCAGGCCAGATCAAATACCTGTACTTCACCGCCATCTATGGATACACCGAACAGTAATATTTCAAAATTATCAGACTCAGCGTACTTGTAAGCTCCGCATTTGGAGATATCTACATCGCTATAGGTCTCTAAATCAATTGACATTTCTTTTATCATAATCTCATTCCTTTACAAAAAGGGCAGCAGCACCGGGGGAGTACTGCTGCCTTGATATTAGTTTCCTTTTGGGGGCTGTTCTTTTGGCTGGAACCATTTTGCTTTTGGGAAAAGCCAGTGAAGGAAACGTTTTGCAACACCCAGGAACCACTTCCAGATTGCAGCAAGTCCCATTAACCAGAAACCAGCTAAGAAGCCTAAAAGGGATCCACGGATAATAGCATCTAATATTTCATTAATAGAATCCATAGTCATAATATTTCACCTGCTTTCTTTGATTGTCACGGGCGGCTGCAGTATTACCACCGCCTGCTTGGTTGTCGTTGTTACATTGGATTTATTCAAGAAAATCGTCTTCTTCATAAGAAGCGAAGTCATCCTCAGCTCTGGACTTGCCGCCAAGAGGTTCACCGTCTCGAATCTTCTGGAGATTATTGAGACCGCAAGCAATTCCCTTGTTGCCGTTGCTGTTAAAAGCGTAGAGATTGATGGAAGCTCTGCCGTAGACACCGGAATATACTTCGGATCTCTCAAGGATAGGCTGACGGTCTGCATCAACGATGCCAGGTGCGGAAGCACTATTGGCATTGATGAAATATGCATTTGCATATGCCGGATCGTCAGGTCTTTCTAAGTCACCATCACGAAGAGGTGTTTTGAGGATAGAGAGCGCAGGAACGGTTTTGCCATTTCCTTTAAGCTTGCTCTGACCTTCCTCATAAGCGGCTTCGATAGCGGCTTTAATCTTGTTAACGGTTACGGTGTCAGACTTGGGAATGATGAGGGAGACACTGTACTTCGGTGCGCCTCCGTTGATGCTTTTTGCATCCCATACATTCGCATAGCTCCAACGTGTATTTACTCCTGTGATTACCTTTGTAGGGTTCTGAATCTTTGCCATAATATTGGCCCTCCTTTATTTGTCTTGTGGTATAAGTCCACGGAATCATTTCGTGCTTTGCACTTTCATGATTTCTACGTAAATTCGCAATCCACCTTATCAGGCTACTTGCTCATTTCCGTTGTCGTCTCTAATGCTTAAACAGATATGTCTGCGAGCAGCCAATCTGCTTTAAGCATTGAGACTGGACTTATACGCTAAAATCATCTATTGCTGTATTCATTGCCGGTCTCTTATCGGATTCCGGTACCAATGTTGGTTTACCTGGTGGCTTATATACAAGCTCACCTAATAGCTCTTCAAATTTCTTCTTTCCGAGCATTGTGCTCATGGCAGTGATGCCAAGTAGCTTTTTCTCATACGGGTCGTAGCCCGCATCTTTTACTATGAATGCCACAGCGGCTTCATCAGTAAATTTTCTGTTTGATCTTCCTTCTACGATTTTCCAACCATCGAAGTGAACACCGGACTGAGCCTGCTGTAAGGCATATTCCTTGATGTCATTTCCCCAGGAAATCATTTCATCTACCTTTGCTAAGATAGCGGCGATTTCTATGTCATCCAGGGTAGCTGGCATTTCAAAGTCATATTTTGCAAGCTCAAGATTGTATTCGGCGCGCTTTCTGCAGGTGGCTTTTATCTTACAGAACTGACAGTGGTCACCGGCTTTGAATTCACCTTCGCCTATATAGGCAAGCTGTGCGGTAGGTGCCAGAACTTCGTCTGCCCATTTCAGAAGCTTCTCTTTGGAAATGGTGTAAGTACTGATGTTGTCACGTCTTGGCTGGAAAATGGTCATCTTTATCTGATTGATGTCGTAGAGATCTCCGAAAGCATCCAATGCACCCAAGGCGTAGCACATCATCTGACTGTTTCCGCCATGCTCATCATCACCTGCACTTACCAGAACGCCGAGACCGTGCTTGTAATCGATAATCTGCAATACTTCATCTGCAACGATGACACAGTCACCGGTTCCAAAGCCGTTTTCAACCCAGCGGGAGAAGTCCAGTCGCTGTTCGATCATGACCTGTGGGTCTTGGCATAATTCCTTGGCTGCTTCGATTTGTTCCAGTACATAACTCCTGTATTCCTCTGCGCAGTTTTGCATTTCGGCATCGTAGAAGGTCAGGTTTTCTGTTGGATCAGTGACAGCTCTGCCAAGAGCCTTTTCCACAAGGTAGGCGCACAGCTCATGACAATCGGTTCCCTGCTGTGCATATTCAGATGTTTGATCTGCAATATTGGCACAGAGCTTTGCGCTTGGCGGACAGGCTAACCATCTGTGACTGGCAGAAGCGGAAAGATATGCATGTTTAGGCATTTCCAATCACCTCTGCTTCCTTAAGAATGGCTGCATAGTCATCAGGATTTACCTGCTTTAACTGCTGAGCGCCATATTTCTCAAGAAGCTCTTTGACTTCCTTCTTATATCCAGCGGCTGATTTGGAAGCGAGTACTGCACGAACATCTTCCTTTGTATAAGAAGGTTCAGGTGCTTCCTCTGTTTTAGTCGGTTCGGGAGCTTTTGCGGCTTTCTTGGTTGACTTGGTTTCTGCTTTTGTTGGTGCTTCTTCTGTAGAAGAGAAGATGTCCTTGAGTGCATTCGCGGCTTTGATCATTCCTTCACCGTAGGCAATCATTTCATCAAGCACCTGAGATAATTCACTCATTCTGCTCATCTTGTTTTCCTCCATTTTCTGTATTCTGTTGTCTTAGATTGGCTGCCAGTCGTTTGGCTACAACACTGATTGCGATGAGAGTGTCAATAAGCTCTTCATCAATGGACGGTGTAGCCTGCTGGCTTTTATCAATCGTTTCTGTCTGCATCTGCAGCACCTCACTTTCCGAATGGCTTTCGTGCCTTTCTATCTTCCTAAGCGCATCTGCAGATTATTTTTCCGGTCGGGAGTATTATTTTTTGAAAAAGTTTTGAAAAGAGCCAGGGCAATTTTCGCTTTTATTAAGGATGCGATTCTGCTCTGGCTGATTTTTTGCAAATTATTTTGTTTACTGACCGGAAAAGTGAAGGTCAAACCCGCTTAGGAAGTTAGGAGGATTTTGTTCCTTACTTTATAGAAACGAGGTTTGAGATATGCAGGTAACGATTTTTACAGCAAACTGCATTGGCCAGGCCGCAAACTGCAGCTACCCGAACCGGGTGACGGTGAATACGCCGGAGCAGCTTCGGGAGGCGGTGAAGGCAGATCATGTTTGCGCAGAGTACAAAGGAAACTATCGAGGTATTGGTAATTTCATTCGTTCAGATGTGATTGTCATGGATATTGATAATGACCATTCAGAGGAACCGACAGAATGGATTACGGCTGAGAAGCTGGAGGAAATATTCCCTGATATGGAATATATGCTTGCTTCCAGTAGACATCATCTGCTTCCAAAGGAGGGCAAGTCAGCCAGACCGAGATATCACATCTATTTTCCTATTTCAGAGATTACAGATGCAGAAGTGTATGGAAATCTGAAGAAGGCGTTGCAGAAGGAGTATCCCTTCTTTGATGGAAATGCATTGGATGCAGCAAGATTTATCTTCGGTGCTGATTGTGAAGAAGTATTGGTACATGATGGCTGGATGACTATTGATGAAGAAATTGATGTCAGTCAGGTAGCTGAGGAAGAAGATTTTGATTCCGAGGATTCGGAGAGTGCATCTGGTGGGCAGATTCTGGAAGGTAGCAGAAATAATACTATGAGCCGTTTTGCCGGGCGTGTGCTGAAACGCTATGGAATTACGGAAAAAGCACACGAGGCATTCTTAGAACATGCAAAGAAATGTGATCCGCCGCTACCGGAGTCGGAGCTTAAGACTATCTGGAACAGTGCAGTGAAGTTCTTCAAGAAAAGTATCGTGAATCAGGAGGGGTACATACCGCCTGATGAATATAATACAGATTTTGAAAGTGCTTCATTGAAGCCTGAAGATTATTCGGATATCGGACAGGCAAAGGTATTAGTTCGAGAGTATGGAAATGAACTCAAATATACGAGTGCTACAGACTTTTTAAGATTCGATGGTGAGTGTTGGCGAGAGGATAAGCAGATGGCGATTGGTGCTGTTGAGGAATTCTTGGATCTGCAGCTTCAGGATGCTATGGATGAAGTGGCAAGAGTTGAGAAGGCGTTGGAGGATGCAGGTGTACCGAAGGAATCTATCCAGGCTGGCCCGAAGGAGCTTTTAAAAGAGGTAGATGGAAAGCTTATTCCTTTGGTTTATATGCTGATGGGTGCTCAGACTTATCTGAAGTTTGTTCAGAAGAGACGTGATTACAAATATATTGTGTCTGCGGCAAATACGGCGAAGCCGATGATTGCTATTTCCGTGTCTGATTTGGATAAAAACGAGAATCTGATTAATACACCTTATGCAACCTATGACCTTCGAAAAGGGCTTGCAGGGGAACTGCGGCATAATCCTGAGGATCTGATTACAAAGATTACTGCGTGTTCTCCGGGAGAGGATGGGAAACAGATATGGCTGGATGCCTTGAATCTTTTCTTCTGCAAGGATCAGAAACTGATTGATTATGTGCAGGAGACGGTTGGAATGGCTGCAATCGGTAAGGTTTATCAAGAGCACATGATTATTGCTTATGGTGGCGGTGCCAATGGTAAGAGTACCTTCTGGAATACCATTTTCAGAGTACTTGGAAATTATGCTGGAAAGCTTTCAGCGGAAGCCTTGACCATGAATTGCAAGCGAAATGTGAAGCCGGAGATGGCAGAGCTTAAGGGGAAACGTCTCATCATTTCTTCGGAAATGGAGGAAGGTATGAGATTGAATACCGCTGTGGTGAAGCAGCTTTGCTCTACGGATGAGATTCAGGCAGAGAAGAAGTATAAGGATCCGTTTTCCTTTGTACCGTCACATACATTGGTTCTCTATACCAACCATCTTCCAAAGGTAGGAGCCAATGATGACGGTATCTGGAGAAGGTTGGTGGTCATTCCCTTCAACGCAAAGATTACAGGGAAAAGCGACATCAAAAACTATGCTGACTATCTGTTTGAGCATGCCGGTCCTGCGATTATGAGCTGGATTATCGAAGGTGCGAAGAGGGCGATTGATAAGAATTTTCATACGACACTGCCGGATGTCGTAGAGGCTGCTATTCAGGCATACCGCGAGGACAATGACTGGCTGGGGCAGTTCCTGGAGGAATGCTGTGAGATGGATCCTTCTTATAAGGAAAAATCGGGTGAACTGTATCAGGCTTACAGAGCGCATTGCATGCAGAACGGCGAATATATCCGTAGTACTACGGATTTCTATTCTTCGATGGACAAGGCTGGCTATAACCGTATTCGCAAGAATACCGGAGTGCAGGTCGTGGGATTGAAGCTTAAGGAAGGACAGGATTTTTTGGAGTAAGAAAAAGCCCTTTTGTGTAGGTCGTTAACCTCAGTACATAAAAGTCCCTTTAGGAAGAATTTGAATAAAAACTGCCTAAGAGAGTTTTACGGAACGAGGTACTCGACCTGCACACCTGTTAAGAATGATGGAGGCATGCGATGCGTGAAAAATATATTGAACAGAAATTAGTGAGAGAGGTTAAAAAGCGTGGTGGCTTGTGTGAAAAGTGGAATTCTGGTTCATCGGGCTGGCCCGACCGACTTGTTTTATTACCCGATGGGAAATTTGGGTTGGTGGAAGTGAAGGCGTCGGGAAAGAAGCCAAGAGTTTTACAGGAGCACAGGCATGACCAGTTAAGGTCTCTTGGATATAAAGTATTCGTCCTGGATGATGCAGGACAGATTGGAGGGATTCTTGATGGAATACAAACCGCATGATTATCAGCAGTTTGCAATCAATTATATATTAGAACACCCGATAGCAGCCGTGATACTTGAGATGGGACTTGGTAAGACCAGTATTACGTTGACAGCTATTGAACAGCTTATTTATGACAGCTTTGAAGTAAGTAAGGTTTTGGTGGTGGCGCCACTTCGAGTTGCAAGAAATACCTGGAGTGATGAGATTCATAAGTGGAATCATCTGAAACACCTGAGATATTCCATTGTTCTTGGTTCAGCAGCAGAGCGGAAAAAGGCTTTGGAGGCGGATGCAGATATTTACATTATTAACCGTGAAAATCTGCAGTGGTTGATTGAACAAAGTGGAGTGAAATTTTTCTGGGATATGGTAGTTTTGGATGAGCTATCCAGCTTTAAGAATTGGAACTGTAAACGCTTTAAGGCATTTATGAAGGTTAGGCCAAATGTGAAAAGGGTAATCGGGCTCACTGGTACACCTTCCAGCAATGGACTGATGGATCTGTTTGCAGAATTCAAATGTCTGGATATGGGAGAAAGACTTGGAAGATTTATCAGCCAGTATCGTGTGAATTATTTTGTGCCAGACAGGATGAATGGTCCGATTGTTTATTCTTATAAGCTAAGAAATGGAGCTGAGGAACAGATTTATGAGAAGATTTCCGATATCACGATTTCTATGAAAGCCTTGGATCATTTACAGATGCCGGAGCTTATCAGTAATGAATATCCGGTTTATATGGATGATGAGGAAGCGAAGCTTTATGCGGACATGGAAGAGGATTTATTTATTCCTTTGAAAAAGGGAGAGATTACAGCAGCAAATGCAGCGGCTCTTTCCGGGAAGCTTCTTCAGATGGCAAATGGCGCTGTGTATTCCGATGATGGCGATGAGATTGTAATCCACGATCAGAAGCTGGATGCCCTTGAGGATATGATTGAAGCAGCAAACGGCAGACCTGTTATGGTGGCTTACTGGTTCAAACATGATTTATCAAGGATTATGCGAAGACTTACTGAGAAAATGATTCCTTTTGAAAAATTGGATTCTGAGGAAAGCATCAGAAAATGGAATCGTGGGGAGTTGCAGGTGGCGTTAATACATCCAGCTTCTGCCGGGCATGGTTTGAATCTGCAATCAGGTGGAAATATGCTGATTTGGTTTGGACTTACCTGGAGTCTGGAACTATATCAACAGACGGTGGCAAGACTTTGGAGACAAGGACAGACTGCGGAGACGGTGGTGGTTCAGCATATTATTACTGCTGGAACAATAGATGAGGATGTTATGAAGGCTTTAGCAAGTAAGGATATGACACAAAATAGATTGATTGCTGCAGTAAAAGCGAGGGTAACACATGGCAGGTAAGAACCAATTTGAAGACCCATATGAAAGACTTGCGAATGCGATTATCCTTAGTGCGGTTGCTGATTACAGAGCCGCACTCAAAAAGGTAAAGCGCAATCCAAAAAGCAAGGCGGCAATAGATGAAGCGTTACAGATTGAGAAGTTTTTCAGAAATTCGTGGTATCAACAGCTGACTTCGGTTGCTGGAGAATTCTTAATCCGTAAGCTTCAGGACGAAATAAGACAATCAGAGTAAATCCGAGGAAAATAACTTTTTGGAGGTGGCTTATGACGGCTAAAGAGTATTTGAAACAGGCATATCTGTTGGATAAGCAGATACAGGTTGAAGTGAAGGAGCTGGAACAGCTTCGTGAAATGAGAGGCACGATTCAGGGATGTTCTTATGGAGAAAAGATTGGTACCAATCCGAATAGAAATCTGGAAGCACCATTTATTAAGACCATTGAAAAGATATGGGATTATGAGCAGAGGATTGATGCACAGATAAATAGATTGGTAGACCTTCGTTCAGAAATTAATGCGGCGATTGAAAGTATGGAGAACCCAGAGGAAAGACTTCTTTTGAAATATCGTTATCTGAAAAACGAGAGCTGGGAAGATATTTCCTACGAGCTTAATGTATCATATCGCACAGTACATCGTATTCATGCATCAGCATTAAATAATTTTGTCGTACCGGAATAAGGTTGGCACACTTTGTCCCAACATGGCATAAGCATATATGTTAATATGATAGTGTAGAAATTGTACGACAGAGAAGAGCCTTGGAAGCCAAAAACTTCCGGGGCTTTTTGCGCGAGTAGCGATGAAAATGCCGTGCTTGCACGAGTATTTGAGGAGCACCGCGACAACGAGAAAAATTGTTTTCGAGTGGGAAAGAGGTGGATGCATTGCCATATAGAAGTAATATTCCTTGTAAACATCCTGGCTGTGCAGCACTGATTCCGCACGGTCAGATGTATTGTGAGAAACATAAGCCATTACATACAAAGGACAGAGCCCATGCATCAGAGCGTGGTTATGGTGCCAAATGGCAGCGAGAGAGAAGGAAGTTCTTAGAGAGCAATCCATTCTGTGTGAAGTGTTATGAAGAAGGTCATATTACTATGGCTACAGT
>CAKROW010000039.1 GCA_934373235.1 uncultured Blautia sp.
TATCATCAAAAGCATACTCGTTGAAGTAGGAATGAAACATAGAAGTTTATAACTTTTTATAAGTTTTCAGTAACGGATGATAAAGAACCGATGAAAAAGAAAGCATTTAAGGCAGCATTCCCATATACCCTTCCCATCTGTGCAGGGTTTCTTTTCCTGGGGATGTCCTATGGATTTTATATGAGGAGCAAAGGCTTTTCTTTTGTATATCCGATGCTGATGAGCCTGTTTATTTATGCAGGATCCATGGAATTTGTGACAGTGGAACTGCTATTATCCGCATTTAATCCGGTATATGCGTTTTTTCTGGCACTGATGGTAAACGCAAGGCATTTGTTCTATGGTATTTCCATGCTGGAGAAGTATAAAAATCTTGGATGGAAGAAGTTTTATCTGATCTATGGAATGTGCGACGAATCCTTTACCATCAATTGTGCGGTGACACCGCCGGAAGATGTGGACAGAGGCTGGTTCATGTTTTTTGTGACACTGCTGAATCAGATATACTGGGTGGTCAGTGCAACAGCAGGTGCTCTTCTGGGATATGTGATCCATTTTAATACAAAGGGCATTGAATTTGTTATGACGGCGCTGTTTGTAGTAATGTTTGTGGATCAGTGGGAGAAGACAAAGGAGCACAGAGCGGCTTTGACAGGACTTGGATGTACTCTGATCTGCCTTCTGGTTTTTGGCAGCAGCAATTTTATCCTCCCGTCTATGGCGGCAATTATTCTGTGTTTCCTTGTGATGAAGCAATCGGAGGACAGAAAAGCAGACAGGAAGCAGAGTGATAAAGAAAAAAGAGATAAAAACTGCAGAACATGCAGAGGATAGATAACAGGGAGGATGGAAAATGACAGTAACACAGCAGGCCATTACAGTAGGAGCTGTAGTTCTGGGGACGATGGTCACCAGATTCCTTCCTTTTCTGATTTTTCCGGAGGGAAAGGAACCGCCGGCAATAATCACATATCTGGGAACTGTATTACCTTATGCAGTGATCGGACTGCTGGTGATCTATTGTCTGAAGGACGTTCCGGGAAGCGGAACAGGAGGAATACCGGAGATCATAGCTATATTGTTTATTATTCTGCTTCATAGATGGAGAAAGAATACCCTTCTAAGCATAGCAGGAGGTACGGTATTATATATGGTTCTGGTGCAGACGATCTTTGCATAGGATTTTCAGGAAAAGTATATAAGTGAATAAGGAAAAAACAGGCAGATAAAATTATGTAAATGTGATTTTATCTGCCTGTTTTTTTATGGGAAATTACTCTGTAATGTTCCAATAACATAAAAAGCCCTCCGGGCAGGATTCTTTCTTATAAAAAATTACTTCATATTGTTCCGATGGGACAAAAAAGCCTTCCGGATAGGAGTGCGCTGCGGTGGAAAGATAAATATTGCTTAAGACGCTGCGCCACCGGAAGAGAATCCACAGATGGAGAAATGAGAAAAAGGGTGGATTTTCAGGTTGGAGAGGATGGGAAAACTTAATGTACGCGTGATAAAGACATATGTATTTTTAAGTCCCTTATAAAGAAGGGGAGTTTTAAAGAGAAAAACAGAGGGATTTCAGACGGTTATACCTGGGGATATATCAATGGAAGATGAATATTGGATTGCAGCAGGGACAAAAGTGTGGACAGGCAAGATATAAATGCACTGGTACAACCTGAATATATTATCCGAATCAGGTAAGTCCCCGGCGGGGTTGCGCAAAACGATAAGCAGTGGGCGGGGACTTGTTTGTGAATCCGAATCAGGTAAGTCCCCTGCAGGGTTGCGCAAAACGATAAGCAGTGGGCGGGGGACTTGCTTGTGAATCCGATTGCACAGATGAAAAAGCCTCAGCATAGCCCGTTGCGCCTGAGTTTTCTCATCTGCACACTGGGATCGTATCCTGCGCAATTAGTATAGTTATTTACAAAACGGTGTACCAGAAAGTCTTTTTCAGACACGTACCGGGAAATGTCCGGATCTATACAGATCTGTCCGACTGTATATGATGACAGTAAAGAAGCTGGAAGTGATTCCGGGATACAGCCGGAAGAAGCTGTGCCACAGCAATAAAGTCTGAATGATGCACTTATCCCACAACATCCGAATGTCAAGGATTTTCCGGTGCCGCAGCAATAAAGTCTGAAAGACGCCCGGATATGCTGAATATCGAGGAAAAGCTCTGTTGTAAAAGAAAATACAGTTCTGTGGTTTTTCGGGGAATCGAAACCAGACCGGATCGTGACAGGTGTACTGACTAAATATGCATAAACTGGCAGAAAAGGTGAAGAGAAATAGCTTCTGATGTCGAAAAATCCCATATTTAAGCGGTTTATGCATAAAATATACATTTTATGCATAATGTTAAAAACCACATTCCGTGATACACGGACATATAAAAAGAACACGTACAATATAATGGATATCCACAGGACAAGGATGGGTAAGTGTTGGAATATACTGAAATTCAGATCTGTAACAACAGAACGAAGAACACTCTGTGACTACATATAATTAAGAAATGATTCGGGGAAAATTGCAGGAGCAGATATAACCAAACACAGTCATACGTCGTTTCTGTGTAGCTTCCTCTTACATCACGTTATGATCAGTGATCGGAAAATAACAGCGGATGATCAGACGAGTGTTCTGCAACTTCGGGAATCATCAGTGGATTCAGTTTCTACATTTCCATACAGGGTGAACATATAGGTCTGTTTGGAAAAACATTCCGGTGATCTGCAACGCCCATTTTGCGGTATATTCACCTGGATTTGGCTGTTGCAACCCACTGCGATTCCCTCATGCGGGAAAAATATCCCAAAAACTGTGAGGCACATCCTGCAAAAGCCTTTTTCAAACATACTGCAGGAATCCCTGATCTCAGACAGGAAGAGTAATCACATATAAAGAGCAATATGAAGAAAACACATAAAACGATCAATAATGACAATAATTTAACACAAAAATACGAAAAATATACTCAAAATATAACCAAAAGCTATTGACAATCCACAAATATAATGGTAATATGTCATCAGAACAGAGGACAGGCAGAATTAAAAAGTAAATAAAGTACAATAAAATACGAAAAGACATTTTGAAAGGAGTTTTTTAAAATGAGTGAGATCAAAAAAATGGGTTATTGTGTAAACGGTGAGTGGAAAGAGTCCAGAACTGATAAATATATGGATGTTACAGATTCCAGCACCGGCGAAGTGATCGCACAGGTTCCATGCTGTACAGCAGATGAGGTTGAGGAAGCCATCGCTTCTGCAAAGGCTGCTTTTCCGGAGTGGTCAGCACTTTCACTGGCTAAGAGACAGCAGTATATGTTTAAATGGAGAGATATCCTCTATGCACACAAGGAAGAGCTTTCCGTACTTTGTGCAAAAGAGCTTGGAAAGAATATCAAAGAGGCAAGAGGTGATGTTCAGAAGGCAATCGAGCCTACTGAGGAAGCCTGTGCATTACCGGCAATGATCCAGGGTGACGCTGCCATGCAGGTTACAACAGGATACGATACAGCAAGCTACCGTATGCCGCTTGGTGTAACAGCAGGTATTGTTCCGATGAACTTCCCGGCTATGATCCCATGGGGCTGGATGGTTCCTCTGGCAATTGCATGTGGAAATACTGTTGTACTGAAAGCAAGCTCACAGACACCACTTACTTCCATGAGGATCATGGAGCTCTTCTATAAAGAAGGCGGATTCCCGAAGGGTGTTGTTAACCTTGTAACCTGCAGCCGTGTTGAGGCTGATATCCTTCTTACAGATGAGAGAGTAAAGGCTGTTACATTTGTTGGAACAACAGGTGTTGGAAAACAGGTATACTCCAAAGCAGCAGAGCATGGCAAACGTGTTCAGGCACAGTGTGAGGCAAAGAACCATGCACTTGTACTTGAGGACTGCAACCTTGAGGCTACTGTTAATGCTATCATCAATTCTACATATGGATGTGCAGGTATGAGATGTATGGCACTTCCGGTTGTCTGCGTGCAGGAAAGCATTGCAGATAAGTTTGTTTCTCTTCTTAAAAAGAAAGCAGAGACCATGAAGCTTGGCTGTGCTTATGATGAAGCTACAGACCTTGGTCCTGTGGTAAATGCAGCACATAAAGAGAAAATCTGCAACTGGATCCAGAAGGGCATTGACGAAGGTGCAGAGCTTGTACTTGACGGACGTAATGTTGTTGTTCCGGGATATGAGAATGGATTCTTTGTAGGACCGACAATTCTTGACCATGTTACACCTGAGATGAGCGTTGGTACACGTGAGATCTTCGGACCTGTAACCTGCATCAAGAGAGTTAAGGACTATGAGGAAGGCGTTAAGATCATGAATGCCAATCCTTTTGCAAACGGATCCTGCATCTTTACACAGAGCGGATATTACAGCCGTAAGTTTGTGATGGAGACAGATGGCGGTATGGTTGGTGTTAACGTAGGAATCCCGGTTCCGACAGCATATTTCCCATTCTCCGGAAATAAAGATTCATTCTTTGGCGATCTTCATGTTCTGGGCAGAGACGGATATCGTTTCTTCACAAGAGCAAAAACTGTTACAACTCACTGGTTTGATGAGGAAGCAGGAAAAAGAAAAGTCGGCACATGGGAGGGAAGTACAGAGGCTTGATCATTAAGGCAAACTCCCCCTATTGAATACACATAAAAGCAGCACACAGATCTTCGATTATATCGGGATCTGTGTGCTGCTTTTTGTGGTGCGGTGTGTCCCGCCTTTGGCGGGAACAGAAAAAACTTATCCTACAGTCATTACACGAATACCATGTTCTGTACAGTAAGCGTCATATTCATCGGGGAGCTTCTGATCTGTTACGATAGCATCCAGATTATCCATGGAAGAATAAGTCATAAGGGAAATTCTTCCAAATTTGGAATGATCCGCAAGAAGTACCAGACTGGCGGTATTTTCTGCGATCGCTTTTTTGGTCAGGTATTCTTCTGCGCTGGCATTGGTGAGGCCGCTTTTCATAGTGACACCGGTACATGCCATAAAAGCTCTGGAAATATTATAGGTTTTCAGATAGTCATTGATGTCAGGCCCTGTGAAAGACAGTGTTTTGCGGTTCAGTCTGCCTGGAACAGAAATCACATCCAGATTGGGATAAGCTGCCGCCTTGTTAAAGATAAGCAGACTGTTGGTGAGGATAGTGCAGTGTCGGTCTGAAATATAGTCTACAAGGTTGAGGCAGGTTGTACCTGTATCAATGTAGATCGTGTCATCCTCTGATACGAGATCTGCCGCACGCTGACAGATTGCCTTCTTCTCTTCCGGATATCTGGTGCCACGTTCTTCGTAGGAGAGAAGAGGAAGGGCCTGAGGTGTCTCAAGTGCGGCGACACCGCCATATACTTTCATAATAGTTCCGCGTTTCAGAAGGATATCAATATCTCTTCTGATTGTGTTTTTGGATACATTAAAGGTTTCGCAGAGTGTATCCAGGGAAGCATTTTTGTGCTCCAGTACATATTCTTCGATCATGTCCAGTCGCTGTGACTTCATGTGGGGTATCCACCTTCTTTCTACTTGGTTAAGTTTTGGTTATATTTTATCATAAAAATAGGAATAATCAAAGAGCTTTCTGCGTAATTAACAAAGAAAATAACAAAGAAAAGTTAAAAATCTGTTACTGTTCACAGATGACATTTTGTGGAAAGATCTGCTTTACATAAAAAATATCTTGACTAAATATATTTGACAGAGTAATATGAAAACGGTTTTCAAATTCGATTTTTTGGGGGCGCGAATTCAGATTATGGAAGAAAAGATGAAGTACAGCACAAAACAGCAGAAAATGCTGCTGGAATGTCTGGAAGAAAACAGTGATATTTTTTATACCATTGACCAGCTTATGGAACTGCTCCATGGAAAAGATATCCATATAGGAAGGACTACCGTGTACAGAGGCCTGGAGCGGCTTCAGAAGGAGGGCGCAGTTCTCAAAGTACCTTCTGTGGAAGGAGCACCAGCTCAATACCGGTTCGTGTGCAATGAGGAACGTAAGAATTATGGCAAGCTTGTCTGCCTGGAATGTGGACATACTATTCCTTTGCAGTGTGGATGTATTGACCATTTTGTCGGCCATGTTCTGGAAGAGCATGGATTTGAGATAGATCAGAGCAGAACGGTTATGTACGGATACTGTTCCAGATGCAGGCAGAATCAGAAATAAGAGGCGGAGAACAGTTATGAAAAAAAATATATTAGGAAAGGTGACGGCAGTGGCAGTCGTTGTGGCGGTGGCAGGAGCAGCAGTGGCAGGAATCAGATTCTGCAGTGTACAGGCTGCGAAGAAGACGTTTTCCAATGACGGAAGGCTGAAGGTCATGGCAAGTTTTTATCCCATGTATGATTTTGCCTGCAAGATCGGCGGTGATAAGGCAGAGGTCAAAAATATGGTTCCTGCAGGAACTGAACCTCATGACTGGGAACCGGCTGCTACAGATATCCGGAATCTTGAAGATGCGGATATTTTTGTATATAACGGGGCAGGGCTTGAGCACTGGGCAGAGGATGTGATGAAAACCCTGGATAATAAGGAGTTGGAAACTGTGGAAGCATCCAGGGGTGTAAAGCTTGAAAAAGGCGGGGACGATCATGAACATGAGGACGGAAATGGAAATGATCCTCATGTGTGGCTGGATCCCATGCGTGCAAAGACAGAGCTGGAAAATATCCGGGATGCCTTTGTGAAAGCTGATCCGGAGAATGGATCTTATTATAGATCCAACTATGAGAAGTATGCAGGAGAGTTTGATTTTCTGGATCAGGAATTCAGAGATGGACTGGCGGATGCAGAAAGCAGAGATATTATTGTGGCACATGAGGCTTTTGGATATCTGTGCAGTGCCTACGGACTGAATCAGCTTGCCATTGAGGGACTGACACCGGATTCGGAACCGGATCCTGCCAAGATGCAGGAAGTGATCGATTTTGCCCGGGAAAATCATGTTACCACAGTTTTTTTTGAGGAACTGGTAAGCCCTAAAGTTGCAAAAACGGTTGCAGATGAGGTTGGAGCAGTAACAGCAGTGCTGAATCCGCTGGAAGGAATCAGCGAGGAAGATCTTGATGCAGGGAAGGATTACTTCTCTGTGATGAGAGAAAATCTTAAGGCACTGGAAGCGGCGTTAAATTAAAGTACGTTCATGAGCATGCAGCAGAGTGAAAAGTGAATGTCCGCTTTATCACAGATAAGCAGTCTCCTTTAAATGAGCAGGAACACCAGACGGCAGGATCGGGGGATGCTTATTGGCACTGAGAATGGGGAATGTAAATGTCCATTGAAAAAAGAGGTATCAGACATATGGTAATAGAAATAAAAAATCTGGCGTTCTGTTATACAGGAGTGCCGGTTCTTGAAAATGTGAATCTGGGACTTGAGGAGGGAGATTTTGCCATTCTCACAGGAGAGAACGGAAGCGGAAAAAGTACATTTCTGCGGCTTCTCCTGGGAGAACTGAGAGCCCAGACAGGAAGTATAGAGGTTTACGGGGAAGATATTTCCAAATGTTTTGGCAGGGAAAAAATGGGTTATGTTCCTCAGAACAGCATCAGCAAAAACCAGAATTTTCCGGCCACAGTTGAGGAGATCATGATGACCGGAATCTATAAGCCATCATTCCGGGCGCGTTTTCACGCAAAGAAAGAGAAGGAGCGTCTGAAAGAAGCTCTTCGTGAGATGGAGATGGACGGTTTCTGGAAGAGCCGCATCGGAGAACTGTCAGGTGGGCAGCAGCAGAGGGTTATGCTGGCCCGTGCCCTGGTGGGAAATCCCAGGCTGCTGATCCTGGATGAGCCTACAACAGGTATGGATACAGAGTCTGTGAAAAAGCTGGCAGCAGTTCTGGAAAAAAGAAACAGAGAAGACAGACTTACAGTTCTTATGGTAACGCATGGAAATTCCGGACTTTTTAAAGGTGCCAATCGTTTTTTCAGAGCTGAGGAAGGAAGGATAACAGAAGAATGAGTATATTACAGTATGGATTTATGCAGAGAGCATTTATTGTGGGAATTTTGCTGGCTCTGATCACTCCCTGCATAGGAATCACCATTGTTTTAAAAAGAATGTCCATGATTGGAGATGCCCTGTCACATTCCTCGCTGGCAGGTGTGGCACTTGGTCTGATCCTGGGGATCAATCCGGTTGCCGGAGCGGTAGTTACCTGTATCATAGCAGCACTGGGAATCGAGGCTATCCGCAAAAACATTCCCAGATATTCAGAGGTTGCTATTTCAGTTGTAATGTCAGCGGGAATCGGCCTGGCAGGTATTTTGTCCGGATTTGTGGAAAACGGGGCAGGATTTAACAGCTTTTTGTTTGGAAGTATTGTTTCCATAAGCTGGGGAGAACTGGCGCTGGTAGTTGTGATCAGCGTGCTGGTGCTTGGCGCCATCCTGTTTTTTTACAGAGAGCTTTTTTATATCGGGTTTGATGAAAATGCAGCAAGGATCTCAGGCGTAAAAGTAAGAAATATCAATTTTCTTTTTACTATATTGACAGCACTTACAGTGTCCGTTGCATCGAGAACTGTGGGAACACTGATCGTTTCTTCCATGCTGGTGGTGCCGGTTGCCTGCGGTATGCAGATGGCAAAAAGTTACCGTGGAACACTGATCTGTGGTATAATAGTAGCTGTGAGTACAACCATAGCAGGACTGTTTCTTTCCTATTATGCAGGACTGAAACCAGGTGGAACTATTGTACTTCTTGAGGTTGTGTGGTTTGTGGTGGTTATGATCGTAAAAAATGTTAACAAATAAAACACATTTTTCCCACAAAGTCAACACAATTGTTTCCTATACTTGGAGACATCAAAGGGAAACAGAGATAGATCAGGGAGGGACTTAATCATGAACAGTAACAGAAAATTAAAGATAAAGAAACTTATTAAAAAAGGTGCAACGATCACAGCATGTGCAGTACTTGCAGGCGGCCTTGCAGCAGGAACCTATACAGGCATCAGCTACATGAACGGCAACAGCACAGTACAGAGCGTTCAGGCAGCTACCGAGGATTCCGAGAAGCTTACACTTTTGAAATCCAAGAAATCCGAATCCGATTCTAAAGAAACATCTGATTCTGATACAAAGGAAGAAACAACAAAATCCGGAAGCCTGGATGTATCTGATATTGCAGAGGAGGCAATGCCTTCCGTAGTTGCAATCACAACAAAATCCGTTGAAGAAGTTCAGCAGTATTACGGAACATACGGTTTCCAGTATGCTCCAAGCCAGGAGCAGGAGGTTGAGGGAAGCGGTTCCGGTATCATTATCGGAAAGACAGATTCTGAGCTTCTTATTGCTACCAACTATCATGTGGTTGAGAACGCAGATACACTTTCCGTTGCATTTAATGACGGCAATGCTTATGAAGGCAGCGTAAAGGGATTTGACGAAGCCAAGGACCTGGCAGTTGTATCTGTATCTACAGATGATGTTTCCAGTGATACCATGGATGACATTACAGTGGCGAAGATCGGAAGTTCTGACGACCTGAAGATCGGTGAACAGGTTGTTGCCATCGGTAATGCACTTGGATATGGACAGTCTGTAACAACAGGTATTGTCAGTGCCAAGAACCGTAAGATCAATTCTTCCGGAGAGCTTCAGTCAGATGACAGCAAAGGCGTAAACCTGATCCAGACAGATGCGGCTATCAACCCTGGTAACAGTGGTGGTGCTCTTCTGAACATGGAGGGTGAGGTTGTAGGTATTAACTCTTCCAAGCTTGCATCTACAGAGGTTGAGGGAATGGGTTATGCCATTGCCATCTCCGATGTGTCTGATTCACTGGAGAACATGATGAACGCCAAAGCAAGAGATAAAGTAGATAATCACGGTATCCTGGGTATCATAGGAAGTACAGTCAGTGATGAGGCTGTTCAGTACTATGGTATTCCGGAAGGTGTATTCGTAAAAGAGGTAACAGATGGTGGTGCCGCTGATAAGGCAGGCATTAAGAAGAATATGGTCATTACAGAGTTTGATGGTAAGATGATCACCTCTATTGATCAGCTTGTGGAGCTTCTGAACTACTATGAGCCAGGTGAGGAGATTGATGTTACAGTTTCTTCTCAGGAAGGCAACGAATATAAAGAAAAAACAGTTACTGTAACTCTGGGAGAGGATACTTCCGACAAAGATGACAAGAAGGACAGCAAGGATTCTGACTCCAGGAGTGATAACAGCGATTCCAAGGACGACAGCAAAGACAGCAGTGAGGATGACAGCAATGAAGATGACAACAGTGAAAATCTTCTGGATGACTGGGAAAGTGCTTTCAGATAAAACTGATTTTTCGGAAACAGAATAAAATAAAAGATCCCTGTGGCATGGTTCAGGACAAACCGGTGCTACAGGGATCTTTTTACGCAGATAAGCAGTATTCTGCTTTAAGTGTGCAGGGCATTAAGAGGAATATTTCAGTGGGGATGTTCACTTTAACTGCTGACGGAGAAGTTCCCACCGTGAAGCTGTTCCTGTTTTGCGGAGCAGACGGAGAATCTTGCTTGCAGGATTTTTTTTCAGGGAATATAATCATATTATGAATATATAATAAGGATTGAGTGAGCTGCCTGGCAGCGGAACGATCCGTAAATATCAATGACAGCGTTCCGGTAATTAGTGTATCTGGTTGTGAGCAGGCTGGGAGTGTGGCCTGTGAATAGCCACATGGATATTCCTGATACAAAGGTTTCCTGAAATGCTGGAGAACAGGAGAAGAAAATATGGCGGGTTTTTCATTAAAAGGGAAAATTGCCCTGGTCACAGGCGCCTCCCACGGGGTTGGACTTGGCATTGCCACAGGGCTTGCAAAGGCTGGCGCAGAGATCTGTTTTAACAGCACAACAGAGGAGCGCGCGGCCATCGGCCTTGCAGCATATAAAGAGCGGGGGATCGATGCACATGCCTATGTATGTGATGTTACAGATGAGAGACAGGTAAGGGAACTTGTTTCCACAATTGAAAAAGAGGTGGGTGTGATCGATATTCTGGTAAACAATGCAGGGATGATTATGAGGAAACAGCCGTGATCTGCATAAGCCATCTTCTTCCGGATGAACAGATGAGGGAGATAGTGGAAAAAAACGGCGTGGGGATAGAGAGTATCGAATTTTCCATTTCGGATAATCTGGACAGGCTGGAGGAGTGTATCCGAAGTTACAGGAAACGCCTGGAGGAGATGAAATGCCGGGAGCTGACTCTTCACGGACCTTTTCTCAATATTGATCCGGCAGCTTTTGACAGTGAGATCCGCAAGGTAACACTTATGCGTTTTGACCAGGCATATCAGGCAGGAATGGAGCTTGGGGCAAAAAAGATCGTTTATCATACCTGTATGAATCCATATATCCATTTTCTGGAGGGGTGGCCTGAACGTGTGGCTGATTTTTTCCGGGAGTTTCTGGAAGGGCACAGAGATATGGAGATCGTTATGGAAAATGTGCTGGATCCTTACATTGAACCATTCAGAAAAGTATATGATATTCTGGGTGGGGGGTATCCCAATTTCCATCTGTGTCTGGATATGGGACATGCACACTGTTATTCAGAGGAATCTGTACTTCAGTGGTCAGAAGAACTGGCGCCGTATATCACACATGTTCATATCCATGACAACATGGGTGACAGGGATGCACATAAAGGTCTGGGAACAGGGAATATCCCCTGGGAAAAAGTCCTTCGCATACTGCCGCAGACAGAGAAACGTTCCTGGACTGTGGAGTGCAGTACAAAGGAAGATGTGGAGATAAGTGTAAAAAAAATTCTGGCATTGTGATTTGACAAATACAGAGGTTACTGATAATATAGATGTATTAACTGCATATTTTAAATGGTCGACAGGAGTTGCCTGTTGTTAAAAGACTGCTTTGTTTTGATGCACAGAGCGTATGTCTGCCATGAATAAATCATAAGGGGAGCTTACAAGAGCAGGGATTTTAGGAAGCGTTGTGAGGTCTTTATGCAGGGAACACAAATTTAATATTATAACAGACAGAGAGCTCTTTCCTTTTTGGAAAGGGCTTTTTTTTGTCACTGAAGCGATCCGCCGCAGGAAAGAATCCTGAAAACAGGATTCTTTCCTGCGGCAAAAAAGAAAGGAGAACTTAATGAAAAAAGGAAAAAGTGCAGGCGGCAAGCGTATTTTGAGCTGGTCATTATCTGCGGCAATGCTGTTTACAGGTATTGCACCTGTACAGGCGGCAGATATGTTTACTGACCAGACAGAGGTTTTGGCAGAAAGTACTGAGGATATGGAGGTATCTGAGGGCAGTGTGCAGGAAATCCCGGAGAGCGATGGCTTTTCCACAGGGACAGAAGATGTTCAGGAGGGATTTTCTTCCGGAGATCCGGTGGATGAATTTTCGGCAGGTACTGTAGATGATGTGGAGGAAGCAGATGCGGCAGTTCCAACCGGGAATGTTTCCAATGTGATCAGCAGTGCAGCGGATTTTCCGACAGGAGGGATACCGGCGGGTGAGACATATGAACTGGCAGCAGATATTACACTCACATCCGGCCAGCAGATCAGTTCCATCGAGGGAACACTGGATGGAAAAGGCCATGTGATCACACTGGCAGACAAGCCGCTGGCAGATCAGGTTTCCGGTGTGATCCAGAATCTGGGTGTTACAGGAAGTGCTGTTTTAAGTTTATCTGATGGCCAGGGAAGTATGGCAAACACAGTGACAGGTACCATCCGTAACTGTTATTCTACAGCAAACTCAGAGGCAGCAAGCGGTTGGATGGATACTATCGGAGGACTTGCAGGAAATCTTAAGGGAACTGTCCAGAACTGTTATTTTGCAGGAAGCACAGACAGTATGGGCGGTGGAGTTGCCGGTTACAACAGCAGTTCTTATAAGATCGTTCATACTTTATGGACTTCCGGAATGTCCGCAGTAGGAATGGGAAGTATGAACAATACTTCCGAGGACAGTGCGAAGAAGGTTACTGCTGACCAGATCAAAGCCAGTGTATCTGTTCTGAACACAGATCTTGCAGATACAGGATACTACTGGGTGCTTCCGACAGATGGAAGAAATAACGGACTTCCTGTTCTGGCAGAGGGACAGCCGGCAGCAGGTGAGACAGACTGGTCCGGTTTAAATGCTGTGATCACCAGTGCGAAGGAACTTAATGAGGCAGATTACACAGAAGCCACATGGAAAGCTGTTTCCGATGCACTTGCTGAGGCAGAGGCTATGGTCAGTGAAGGTACAGCATCCCAGTCTGAGGCAGACGCACAGGCAAAGAAACTGACTGATACAATAGCAGCATTAAAGAAGAAAAAACCATCAGCTCCGGTTGCTGCTCCGGCAGATGCGTCAAAGATCGTTCATATCACATCATCCAGCCAGTTGGAAGATATCTTCGGTGGAACAGAAGGTAAATATTATGTACTGGATCAGGATATCACACTGGATGGCAGCTATATGAACTTTGCAGATCTCAACGGTGTGTTTGATGGTCAGGGACATACAGTAACTCTCAACGGTTCCTGGGGAATGTTCAAGCGTGTAGGCGAGAACGGCGTTGTTCAGAATACTGCATTTAAGGGAACTATTGGAAATGTCAGCAGTGTTACAGGTGTTCTGGGAGATAACATTTATGGTGCAGTCATCAACTGCTCTGTGGATGTTTCCGGAACCTATGCAAGTGGTTTTGCCACAAAACTTTCCGGTGGTGTGATCATCAACTGTATAGCAACCGGCGAAAGCCCCAAAGGTGCATTTTTCGAGACTTACTCAGAGAAAAACGGAACCGGACTTGTTAAGAACAGCTACTGGCTGGACAGCCTTTCCATGCCATCTGTACCGGAAGGAGTATTAACAGGTTCCAATGCAAGATCCGAGGTAGAGATGAAGACTCTGGAGCTTGTAGATCTGTTAAATACCAACAAAGGCGATAATGGTACAAAGTGGGGACAGAACAGTGATGGTTTCCCTTACTTTGGAGAGAACCAGTCATATACACCGGATACAGAAATCTGGCCGGAGATTCCGGGAGAAAACAGATATCAGGTCAAATTTACTTCCTGTAACGGAAGTGAAAGTGAAGTTCTGACAGACTCACGACTGCAGGTTTCACCGGACCTTGTAAACAAATTTAAGGTTGCAGGTACTTTAAGCCTTGAGGGCTATACTGCACCGGAGGGAAGCCATCTGGAATGGAGCTGTACAAATATGAAGCCGGCAGATGCCATGGCCATGAATCTGTCCGGCGGAGAGCTTTTTGTTTACAAAAACGGTAAAGCTCTGATCACTGCCACACAGGTTAACAGTGACGGCAGCAGTGAAGTGGTAGGATATGTTTCCGTGCTTTCCAGTACAAAGAAGATCGAGGCAATTAAGCTGTTCATTGATGGACAGGATGTAACAAATGGAAGCTGTACAGTAGCCGGATCTGAGTCAAAGAACATTCAGGTGAAGGCAAAATATGAAGGCGAGAATGATTACAGGGATATGGCATATTCCAGCTTCCTGTACAAAGCAGCAGATCATTCACTGATAAAGAATGAGGATGTTTACAGCTCCTTTGCATTTGTAAAACCAGGTACGTCTTCAATTACCGTAACATCCAGGATGTGGCAGGATGTTTCCGCCAGCGTGGAAGTGACATCTGCCTATGTACCGATAGAGGCGATTATTCCGGGAATATCCGGCAATCAGGAGATCCACGGAAGAAATGCAAACAGTGACGGACAGGAAACAGATGGCAGGGTAGCCTTTAACCCGATCCCGGGAAGTGCAGTTGTAACTCCGGCAAATGCAAGCTTTGCAGGAAACTGGACTATCAGCAGCAGCGATGACACAATTGGTTACTATGACAATGGTTCTAAGGTATATGTACCGAAACAGGCCGGAACAGTAACTTACACAGCAGAGATCCAGGATACAGATCCGGCAACAGGAAATGTAAATACAATCACAGGAAGCTCCCAGGTAACATATGTTTACAAGAACCCGCTGACTACTGTTACCTCTCCTGTAAGTGAAGTGACTGTAAGATCCGGAGAAAGCCAGGATGTGGATCTCAGCTTCACAGGTGTGCTTTCTGATCAGGGATATAATGTATCAGATCCATCCATGGTATGGACTTTTGACAAAAAAGGAATTGCAACTATCACAAAGAAAACCAGCGGATACTGGAAACGTGATGAAAATGCACCGGATACAAACAGCTATTTCATCGGAACCGATTACAGGATCACAGGAATTTCCGAGGGAACTGTAACAGCAACAGGAACTCCTGTAGATCAGACCAATTCACCGGAACCGGTAAAGATCACAATTAAGGTCACAAAGGGTGACGGACAGGATACTGATAATAAGAAGCTTGCAGAGGAAGGCATCCAGAGTGCTGTTTCCTACATTACCGGCACACACAGTGAGAGCGGTTACAGCTATGGAAATGAATGGCTTGTCTATGCTCTTTTAAGAAGCGGACAGACAGTAGATCAGAGTGTACTTGATAACTACTATAATTCTGTATGCCAGACAGTAAAGAGCTGGAATGAAAATCAGAAACCTACAGATCTGGAGAGAGTGGCACTGGCACTGGCAGCCATGGGAAAAGATATCACAGATGTAAATGGTATGAATCTGGCTGCAATGATCTATAATTCATCAAAACTTGAAGATGGCTCCAATGAGCTGATCTATGCACTGATAGCACTGGACAGCGCAGATATCACTATTCCCTCTGATGCAAAATGGTCCAGGGCAGACATGATAAAGACACTGGAAACTTTCCAGAATGAGAACAGTGGCGGTATCGGACTGAGCCAGGGTGGTGTTGGCGGAAGTGCAGATATAACAGCAATGGCACTTCAGGCACTGGCAAAATACAGAAACACAAACACAGTTGCAAAGAGAATTTCTGAGAGAGCAGTGGAATATCTGAAGAACAGGCTTGGTGACGATTTCGGATACGGAACATCAGAGAGTACAGCACAGGTACTTCTTGCACTTGCGGAAATGGGGACGGATCCTGCAGCAAGTGACGGTGCTTTTGGTGTAAACAATATGAACCTGGTCACAAACCTTATGAGCTATGTACAGAGTGACGGAGGTTTTGCACATTCTTCAGCAGTGACAAAATCTTCTGAGATGTCCACAGTTCAGGCACTTCAGGCACTGGATGCCTATGTGAGATCCAGAGATGGAAAAACAGGTTACTGGGATCTGAAGAACAAAGGTGAGCATACCCACACATGGAACACAGGAAAAGTAACAAAAGAATCCACATGCAAAGAAAAAGGTACAAAGCTTTATGCATGCAGTATCTGCGGTGAGACAAAGACAGAGGTCCTTGCTCTTGCAGAGCATAAATATAAAAACTGGAAAACAGTAAGTGCAGCAACTGTATTTGTACCGGAGAAACAGGAAGGTACCTGTACAGTATGCGGCAAAAAAACAACAAAAGACGCTGGCAAAAAGCTTGATGCAACCGTTAAGCTCAGCAGGACAGCTCTTACCCTTAAGTTAAGACAGTCCGCAACTGTAAAGGCTACAGGACTTGCAAAGGGAGATTCCGTTGAGAGCTGGAAATCTTTAAACAAGAGTGTCGCAACTGTAGATAAGAACGGCAAGATCACAGCAACCTCCAAAGAAGGAAAAGCAACCATCGAAGTAACTCTTGCCAGCGGAAAGACAGCAACAGTAGCAGTTACTGTAAAGATGATCAGAACAAAAAATGTTACAAAAGTACCGAAGACCATCACACTTACAACAGGTAAGAAATATACCCTGAAGCCTGTAGTTACACCATCCGATTCTCAGGAGAAGGTTGTTTACTGGAGCGGAAACAAAAAGATCGCCACAGTAAGCAGCAAGGGTGTTATCACAGCAGTAAAACCGGGAAAAGTAAATATCGCAGTGAAATCCGGAAAGCATAAAGTTCTTGTAACAGTAACAGTCAAAGCTCCGGCACCGAAAGCGATCAAAAATGTTCCTGCAAATAAGACAGTTGCCAAAGGCAAATCCTTCACATTAAAACCACAGCTTTCCCCGGCAGGAAGTGCAGCAAAGATCACCTATGTATCCGGTGACAAAAAGATTGCCACAGTAGATGCAAAGGGTAAAGTAACAGGAAAGAAAAAAGGAACTGCAGTGATCACAGTGAAAGCAGGAAAACTGACAGTGAAATGCAGGGTAACTGTTAAATAACAGTTGATGTTCACGGAGTGAACAATAACGAAATAATAAAAGAGACCGGGTCCGGGGGTGTTTTGTGATTGAAATGCCCCCGGATCTATGTTATAATTTCACCTGATAATTGAATACATAAAGTAATGAAAACAATTACCGGTTTTAAGTTCTCTGCCATAGTGGCAGAGCCAAGAGGGAACAGGGTGAGAATCCCAGGCAGTCGTGCTACTGTATGTGTCGGTCCATTGCTGTGAGCAGCAGATGGCCGGATCTTTCTGGATCCATTGTGTATATACATGAGAAGGTGAAAGATCGTAATAACATAAGCCAGGATACCTGCTTAAAGCTGCTACCAATTATTACACGCAATGATAAATGGAGTGGGAAATTGTCTTATTTGTGTACCTGTTTTTCTGGTATACAGGACATTTTTCCGGATTCAGGGATATTGCGGTAGCAGACGGTATTGTTTATGAAATATATAAATCCTGTCAGAGTTAGAGTGCGATATCATGGAGATATTGTGCTCTTTTTTGTTGAATCAGATAAGCAGTCTGAGGAACGGCTACCGGGTTATGAGCAGTCAGAGAAGCGGATGGCAGATATCCGCTTGGTTATCAATGAATGGGTGGGAGTATGACATATTACAAAACGCTGGTATGGAATGTGGAAAGAGACAGCAGAAAAATATTCAGACGCGGAGATACATTAAAAAGAACAGATCGGAAAATAGTGATCGATTCTCCATATATCAAGGTGGAGGATGCTGCGTTAAAGAATAATATACGTGTTCAGGAGCTGGAACTTGGCGACGGGGTGGAAGAGATCGGAATCGGGAGTTTTCAGGGGTGTACAAGGCTGAGAACCTGTTACTGCAGAAATGTGCGGATCATCCGCAGAGCTGCATTTGAGAACTGCGTAAATCTTCGGGGGATCGATCTTTCTGATGAGATGGAGTACATAGGGAAAGGGGTTTTTTCCAGATGCAAAAGACTTCGCAATATTACTTTCCCGGAAAATTCCAGAATCACAGAGATCCCGGCAGAAGCTTTTGCAGAGTGCAGGGAATTGAACAATGTACAGCTTTCAGAGCAGATCCGTGTGATCGGTGAAAAAGCATTTTATAAATGTACAGAGCTGAAAGAGATCGTTCTTCCGGGAAATCTTGTGGATATCCGCAGAGAGGCTTTCTGCGAAAATGGAATGGAGGAGATTATTTTGCCGGAAGGCCTCCTGAAGATTGGAGACAGTGCGTTCCTTAAATGCAGAAATCTACGTAATATACAGATTCCGGAAAGCGTCACCAGGATAGGAAAGTGGGCATTTCACGGCTGTGATAACCTGGGAACCCTGGTTATCCCCGGCAATCCCCGACTGATCGGCGACTGGTTTATCAACAGAAAGACCACAGTTCGATGCAGAAAAGGGTCGTATGTGGAAAGGTATTGTGTGAAGAACGGATTTAGGGTAGAGTATATGTGAAAAAAAGATCCACTGGCATTTTTGTGAGCGTGCCGGTGGGTCTTTTTCTGTGGGAAAATAAATGCTATAATCATAAACAAAACATCAGGAGGAACCGGAGCCTGTTTGAAAATCATTCCGGCACATGCAGAAAGCCTTTTTCAAACACGCTCTAAAGAATCAGTATGGAACCATACTATTACACACATATGTCAAAGAGATGCCAGGCTGTGTATCATAATATCCTTCAGGGGGTGACGGCGCTGGCAGAGGAATTTCAGATACCGGCGCTGGAGACGGATGAGCTGTATGAGGTGTTTTTCCAGATGAGGCTGGATCATCCGGAGATATTCTGGGTTACGGGATTTAAATACCGGTATTTTAAGGATTCACCCAACTATATATTTATCCCTGAGTATCTGTTTGATAAGGGAAAGATCCGCGAACATCAGAAGGCGATGAATGCCAGGGTTGAGAAGCTGGTACGGCCTGCACAGAAACTTTCCGAGTGGGATAAAGAGAAATATGTTCATGATTTTATCTGCCGGAATGTCCACTATGACAAACTGAAAAAAGCCTACTCCCACGAGATCATCGGCCCACTGGGACAGGGAGTCGGGGTCTGTGAGGGAATTGCCAAGGCAGTGAAGATCCTTCTGGATCAGCTTGGAATATGGTGCATGATAGCCATTTGTGGAAATAACCCGGAGAAAGGTATCAAATACCGTCATACCTGGAATATTGTAAAGATCGGAAAGAAATATTACCACCTGGATGTAACCTTTGATAATACTTTGAGTAGTGAGGATATCCGTTATGATTATTTTAATCTGGATGACAGAAATATTTTCCGGGATCATGAACCGCTGATCGCACCGGCACCGTCCTGTACAGATAATGATCATTTTTATTACAAAGAGAAGAAGCTGTCCTTTACCAGGCAGGAGGATGTTTACAAACGATCTCTCCAGGCTGCAAAAAAAGGAAGGAAGCTTACTTTTCACTGGCGGGGAGGATATCTTACAAGAGAGGTTTTCGGGGAACTTCTGGATCTGATCCGAAAGGCAGGAGAAGAACGGGGAAAAACAGCTATCATTAGTCTGAACTGGCCCCAGGCAGTGCTTTCCCTGTACTATACAGATCAGAAGATCCAGGAGACTGTTACAATGGAAGAAGCAAATGAAGGGGAAAGCGAGGCAGATAAATGAACATATGCATTTACGGAGCGTCCAGTGCAGATCTGGAACAGAGCTACTATGACCGTACAGAGGAATTTGGAACAGAACTTGGAAAAAGAGGCCACGGCCTTGTTTTCGGCGGAGGAAAGGAAGGCCTGATGGGGGCGGCGGCGCGGGGTGTTGCAGCGGAGAATGGATATATCCTGGGTATTGCGCCAGGGTTTTTTGACAAGCCGGGAGTATTGTATGAGAACTGTACGGAGTTTATTTTTACAGAGACTATGAGAGAGAGGAAATACCTTCTGGAAAGCAGATCTCAGGCGACTGTGGTTGTTCCGGGCGGCATCGGGACGTATGAGGAATTTTTTGAGATCCTGACATTAAAGAGTCTGGACCGTCTGGACAGGCCCATTGTTCTTTATAATATCAACGGTTATTATGACCTTATGAAAAAACTTCTGGAGCATACGGCAGACCAGGCTTTTATGGGAAAAGAAGTTCTGGATCTGTGTAAATTTATGGATGATCCGAAAGAGATTCTGGATTACATAGAAAATTACAGATAAATAAGTCCACAGAACAGAAAAATCCGCGGAAGCATACTGCATACCGCGGATTTTTTCATAGGAAGAGTTATTTATCGAATAATCGGATCAGGTTAAATACCTGAGTCACTGTAGCTTCCATATTGTGAGCTGCTTTTTGGGAGTCCATGGCATCTTCCAGGGTTCCTACTGCTCGGAGGATGGGGAAAAATGCGTCAATTCCATGATCGTTGCACTTCACGGCATCTTCTGTTACACAGCCGGAAAATGCTATAACTTTTTTTCCATATTTTTTGGCGATATTGGCAACGCCGATAGGGGCTTTTCCATAAACAGTCTGTCCATCCAGACGACCTTCTCCGGTAATAACGATATCAGCGTCCTTTACATATTCTTCAAGCTTGGTCTCTTCCAGAACGATTTTGATTCCGGATTCCAGAACTGCGTTGGTAAAGGCAAGGAACGCAAATCCAAGTCCGCCTGCGGCACCGGTTCCCGGGGTAACTGCACTTGCAGAGGGGTATTTTGCAATGGTAAGCTCTGCGTAAGCTGCCAGCCACTGATCCATGTCGCGGATCATTTCCGGAGTGGCACCTTTCTGAGGTCCGAAGATGGCACTGCATCCCTGGTCACCGCAGAGGATATTGGTAACGTCGCAGGCAACACGGAAACTGCAGTCTTTTAATTCCGGGATCACCTGGTCATCTGTGATCTGAGCAAGTTCTTTAAGTCCTCTGGCACCTGCGGGGACAGGTGTACCGTTTTTGTCCAGCATACCATAGCCGAGAGCCTGAAGCATTCCAACACCGCCGTCATTGGTGGCACTTCCGCCGATACCTACGATAAAGTGACGGCAGCCTTTGGAGATGGCATCACGGATAACTTCTCCGACACCGTATGTGGTTGTGTTCAGTGGATTACGGAGAGCATCTGGTACAAGGGTGATTCCTGCAGCACCGGACATTTCAACAATGGCTGTTTTGGAGGATTCAAGGATTCCATAGGTGCAGTTTACAGGCTGTTCCAGGGGACCGGTGACAGTGACGGTCTGAAGGGCTCCGCCCATTCCAAGTGTAAGTGCTTCTACAGTTCCTTCGCCTCCGTCAGCAAGAGGACGGACTGCGGTATCTGCATCGGGATATACATTCAAGATGCCTTTTCTGATAGCCTCACCTGCTTCCAGGGAGGAAAGGCTTCCTTTTAATGAATCAATTGCAATGACAGCTTTCATGATTTAAGTTTCCTTTCAGAATATGTTTTGTGTATATGTAATCAGATCCGTTTTTCTGTGCTTATTATATCTGGAAAAAGGCAGGAATTAAATGGTATATACACTATGTTTTGATAAAATATTATGATAATATATGTTATATAGAACAGTTTCAGCCAGGCGGGAGGGAAGAAAAATGGCGTTTAATATCAGTGCGGAACTGGCTTCGGAGATCGTATCTGCTGTGCGGGATGTTTGTGACCACAATATTAATTTTATTGATACAGAGGGGATTATTTTTGCCAGTACGGATAAAAAAAGAATCGGAAAATATCATGAGATCGGGAGAAAGGTTGCACGGACAGGACAGACAATAGAAGTAGCTGCGGATAACAGTTTTCCGGGAACCCATAAGGGTGTGAATATTCCTCTGGTTTTTCATAATGAGGTAAAAGCAGTGATCGGTATTTCCGGTGATCCCCGGGAAGTGGGAAAGTATGCCTACCTTGCGGGAAAGATTGCAGGGATCATTTTGAAGGAGCATGAGCTGGACCAGATGGAGCAGATCCGTAAGGTTCAGTTAAATCAACTGGTGAGGAGTCTGATTCATAATGAATATGTGAACCGGGAATATTTTTCTCAGGTACTGAAGAAGTATAAACTGGATGAAAATGGCGAATATTGTACCATAGCTGTGCGGATAGGCAAGCGTGGCACGGCAAATAGGATTAAACTTGCGGAGGACAGAGTATACCGGGTTTTTGAGAGAACGGGATCGGGGCTTTATACAGTGAATTATTCAGAGGAATATATTCTGATCCTGCCATGGAAAAACAGAAAGCAGTGGGAATTTCTTTTTCAGGAGCTTGCAGAGGATTACCGGACAGAACTTAAGATCGGTATCGGCAGCCCGGAGCGTCTGGGAGAGCAGCATGAATCCTACAAAAATGCTCTTCTGGCAATCCGGAGTCTTACAGGAGAAGCTAACCTGGCATTTTATCACCAGTTGAATCTGGAACTTCTTCTGGGTGATATTTCAGAGGAAGTCAGAAAACAATATGTGGCCAGAAATCTTCAGGGGCTGGATCAGGAGGACCGGCAGCTTTTAAACACATATTTCCAGTTGGATATGTCCCTGAAAAAAACCTGTGACCGGTTGTATCTTCACAAAAATACTCTCCAGTACAAACTGAACCGCATCTGGAAACTCACCGGCCTGAACCCCAGAAAATTCCGGGATGGGGTGGTATTGTATATGGCGTTGAAGGTGGAGGGGGCACAGAGCAGTTATATCTCAGGAAAAAAAGATAGCATTAATCCTCAAATAATACTATAATCATCTCACAGGATAACATTTGCTCTGACAAAAATCACAGAAAAGGACGGAAACAGACGATGAAGATCATGGGGATTGATATCGGCACAACAACAGTCAGTATCGTAATGGCAGATACAGAAACAGGAAAGCTGCTTGCAAGGGAAACAGTGGAGCATAATTCCTTTCTGCAGAGCAGTAAGCCGGAACAGAAGCTGCAGGATCCGGAACGGATCTGTGAGATCGTCCGGGAGCTTCTTACAAAGCTGCAGAAGGAGAATGGCTCACCGGACGGGATCGGATTTACGGGACAGATGCATGGAATGCTGTATGTGGATGCTTCCGGCAAGGCAGTGAGTCCTCTCTATACCTGGCAGGATGGAAGTGGAGAGATTCCGCTGGAAAACGGAAAAACCTGTGCAGAGCTTTTGCAGGGAGCAGGTGCGGCGGCGTCCGGCTATGGTGTAGTGACACATTTTTATCTTCAGAAGAAAGATCAGATTCCGAAAGCTGCTGTAAAGATGACGACGATCAGTGATTATATTGCCATGGGCCTGTGTGAAAATACTGTCCCTGTTATCGGACTTGACATGGCGGCAAGCTGGGGCTGCTTTGACCTGCAAAAACAGGAATTTCGGTATGAAGCCCTGGAAAAAGCCGGCGTAAACACTTCTTATCTGCCGGAAGTAAGAAAGGGACATTTCTTAGTCGGAGAAACCAGAGCCGGTGTACCGGTAATGGGATCGATCGGTGACAATCAGGCGAGTCTGTTTGGGTCCGTCCGGGAGCTTAAAGATACCGTGCTCCTGAATGTAGGAACCGGCAGCCAGATTTCCTTTGTGACAGAGGAGTTTATAGAATGCAGCGGCAGTGTGGAGCTTCGCCCCTGTACCGAAAGCAGCTATATCCTTGTGGGAGCTTCCCTGTGTGGTGGTCGTGCATATGCGATGCTGGAACAGTTTTACAGAGAATCAGCGGAAACTGAGGAAAGACTGTATTCCCGGATGCAGGAGCAGGCGGAAAAATTTATTGAAAACTACGGAAAAGAAGCTGCATGGAAAGTGGACACAGCTTTTTCCGGGACAAGAAGTGATCCATCTCACAGGGGCATGATCACAGGAATTGGTGTAGAGAATTTTCATCCGGGTGCACTGACGGTCGGTGTGATCAGTGGGATCCTTAATGAACTGCATGAGCAGTATGAGCAGATGTGTCAGCTTACCGGAAAAAAGGCCACCCGCCTGGTTGGCTCCGGAAACGGAATTCGCCGGAACCCGCTGATGAGAAGACTGGCAGAAGAAATGTTCAAAATGCCGATGGAGGTTCCTGAATATGAAGAAGAGGCTGCATATGGAGCTGCACTTACTGCAGGGAAGTTAGTAGCAAAAAATTGGATTTGTGAGAGGTAATAATGTCAATGCATTTTTTATTGATACAGGGAATAGGATTTTTTGGAACTGTTTTATTTTTTTTATCATATCAATGTAGAAGTAATAAAACATTGTTCCGGGTTCAGTTTGTCTCCTATTTGTGTTATACAGTACATCTGTTATTGTTAGGAGCTGTGACCGGCGGGATAAGCTATATATTGAATACGGTGCGTTCATTCTGTCTGGGAAGTAAAAATGATTTTTTAAAGGGAAGATGGATGTGCTGTGTAATTTGTATATTGCAAATAACAACGCTGATCTTCACCTGGTCTGGATGGTGGGCACTGCTTCCGGTTGTTGCTAATATTGCGGCAACGATAGGTGGATATACATACAATGCACGGAAAATCCGTATAGTCGGAATGCTGATCAATTCGCCACTGTGGATCATATATGATATTGCTGTTGGCTCCTGGGCAGGAATATTGGACGAAATAGTCAGTGAAGCTTCTATGCTGATATCTATTTTTCGCTATGGATGGAAAAATATGGATTATCCGGAGACTGAGGCATAATAAAATTGAGATAACATCTGATTGATAAATCAGGTAAAAGTGATATACTGAATGTATAAGAAAAGAAACCGTGTGGAATTACAGTTTTGTTTTCACACGGTTTTTTAGAAAATTAGAGTTAGATGCAACTAATATTGCGCAGTGACAATTTATAGGACAATATAAAAGAGGGCAGATTTCTATGAGAATATTGATTTATGGTGCCAGGTGTAATTGGAGGTAAAACATGAAAAACGAAGAATACAAAAAATTATCGATCAAAGAGTTTACAAAAGCAGCAGGAAGCTATGAAAGTAACCATGCTGGCATATACGAAATGTGTAAGAAGGATTATCCGGATATTCTGGAAGAATTAGAGAAGGAGTCGTTTAGAGATTTATTGGATGCAGGCTGCGGACCTGCTCC
>CAKROW010000040.1 GCA_934373235.1 uncultured Blautia sp.
ACCTCCAGGATCTGGTCTTCCAGGTGTCTGTTTTCGATTGTCTTTTCAATGTTGGCCTTTACCTTGTTCTCATACCCGGAATAGGTATGGACAACATACCATTTTGCTTCTGACATACAATCTCCTTTATCTCTACTTCAGTAAGAAATTAATGCATTCCAGAATTCCCGAATCCATAACGCTGATAAGCACCGACAGGATGATCGTTATGATAACGACCACAACGGTCTGCTTTGCCAGTGTAGGACGGTCCGTCCAGACAATCTTCTCAAACTCAGATTGAAGTCCCTGAAACCAACTTTTCTTCTGCGTCTTATCCGCAGATTTCTGTTTTTCCATAGCATAACCTCACAAATCTCTGTGATTACTTTGTTTCCTTGTGCATAGTATGTCTATGACAGAACTTACAATATTTCTTGGTTTCCATTCTCTCAGGATGGTTCTTTTTCTCCTTAGTCATATTGTAGTTACGCTGCTTGCACTCGGTGCATGCTAATGTAATCTTAACGCGCACAACTTCCACCTCCAGTGTTTTCATTTGCACGGTCTTTCCTGTCACCCGGAACGTATATCCGTCGTCATTTTCGGGCATAAAAAAAAGACCTAACTTCCATGTCGCCAGACAATTTTATCACAGAGCACTGGCGCAAGTCAAGCCTTTTTCCTCTAAATATATAGAGAATTTCACTCTTGCAATTTCATTCTTCCGTACGTACGTCTCACTGGACAAGATCACCAATGGAACACTTACTCCCGCTTGCAATTTCATTCTTCCGTACGTACGTCTCAAGTGCACAAACTCGATTACGCTTCGCTTCATCTCGTTTTAGGGGCGTCGCCCCTATGCAGAAAGCCATAAGAAGCTCCTTATGTGCAAGCACAACGGCTCTTCTTATGACTTTCTGCGCACTTTCGACTGGTGTTAAAAGAAGTCATATCCTCCGTGGATGTCTACGACGCTTCCGTTCATATATCCGTTACTCAGCACGGAATATGCCATATCTGCCACCTCTTCCACGGTTCCGAAACGATGGAGGGCGATCTTGCGGTTGATGCGGTCATAGCTTTCCTGAGTCCTGGATGCGTGCCACGGTGTCTCAATAAATCCCGGTGCAATGGCATTTACTCTCACACCGACTGGTTCAAATTCCTTTACCAGTGATTTTGCCAGGAAATGGATGGCAGCCTTTGTCACTCCGTATACAAGAGAAGATGAATATGCCTGCTGTCCTGCGTAGGAGCCTGTAAGAAGCACACTTCCTCCCTCTTTCATAAGAGGACGCAGCTCTTTAAGCATAAATACCGGAACAGAAAGATTGGTATTTACGATCCTGGTCCACTCCTCAAAAGTGTAATCCTCATATTTTGCATAGGTACTGATCCCTGCGTTGCTGATAAGCCAGTCTATATGGTCAGTTTCTTTTTTTACCTTCTGTACAAAATCCATCATGGAATCGTAGTCAGACATATCTGCTTTTATAAGGATGATCTGATCTCTTTTTACCTCCGGAAGGGTGTTGAGAAGCTCTGCTGCTTTTTCCTGACTGTGTCCGTATGTGACAAACAGCTTATCCTCCGGCCGGCTTTCCCTGACGATCCGTTCCACGATCCCTTTTCCAATCCCGGAAGTTCCTCCTGTGATCACTGTGATTTTTCCCATTTTATATCTCCATCAGTTCATCAAATATTTTTTTCGGTATATAGGGCTGCTGGTTGTGGATCGGCTCACCCAGACAGGTCTTGGGATAAGCATAGGTTCCATGCTCCAGCATGATCTCCAGAAGCCCGGCTCCCTTCTGCGCCAGAAAATCCTCTGAAGCAGTTTCTGTCTCTGTTCCCTGTATCCTTTTTGACGGAATCCCGTACGCATGCGCCACCTCATGGAAATCACAGGAAGAAAAGCCACAGCCGTCTGAAGTTCCCGCATACAGATTATCAAAATAATCTCTCTGAAGATGACGGATCATTCCCAGAGCCTCATTGTTCATAATGATCATTTTTACAGGAATGTTCTCTCTTCGCACCCACTGAAGCTCCTGGATATTCATCTGAAAAGCTCCGTCACCGCAGATACATGCCACAGGCTTTCCGGTTGCATAATGAGCACCGATCGCTGCCGGAAGTCCATATCCCATAGCGCCGTGCCCGCCGGAAAACAGAAGCTTCTGTCCGGCTCCATTGCGGAAAGACTGATAGCTCCACACCATATGCTGGCCTACATCTACCGCAACCGCACCTGTCTCCCCAAGATGGTCGCTTAAATATGCGATCATACGGTTGGGATATCTCTCCGGTGTTTCATCATCCACCTTCTCAAGCTCATGACGGATCCTGGTACATACTTCAAGCCATTTATCATACACGGGAACCCTGGTATCAGCATTGGCAGCCTCCACCATTCCGGCAACAACATCATCTGCATTTACACAGAATTTTTTCTCACGGATTCCATTCTCATGGATATCACGCTGAAGATTATAGGGATCAATATCCACCCGGATGATCTCGGCATTTCTGGCAAATTCACGAACCTTTGTACCAATCTGGCGGGTTCCGAAAGAAATGCCAAATCCGATAAGGAGATCACTTTTTGCATTGGCGATCATATTTGCATAACGGTGTCCGTAGGCACCACCGATACAGCCAAAGTTCAGCGGATCATTCCATGCAAGAGCTGATCTTGCAAGAACACTGGTGATCACAGGAATCTTGTGCTGTCGTGCAAAGGCAGTCAGCTTTTCCCCGGTTTCGCCCCCTGCCGCACCATGTCCCAGAAGGATCACCGGACGTTTTGCCCCCGCAATTGCAGAAAGTATATATTCTGCCGCCGCTTTTCCGTCAGTCGGCTCCACTGTAACATCGTCCAGTTCACGCTGTCCATCCACCGCTGCCCGTATCTCTTCTTCTGTAAATTTCATATCATAAAGAGGTTCCGTCACTTCCCCTCTCTGGATATTCATGGGAAGATCTATAAGAACCGGCCCTTTTCGTCCTGTATTTGCGATCTGCCATGCCAGGTTCAGTTCACGGACAATATCTTTCTCATCCCGCACCTGCACTGCATATTTTGTCACAGGCTTAGCCATGGATACCATATCGATCTCCTGAAATCCCTGCTGGCGAAGCCCCCTGATCCCGGAATACTCGTAAGTATTCAACTGCCCTGTAATAAAGATCACAGGCAGGGAATCAAAATATGCATTGGCAACACCGGACAGCAGGTTCACAGCTCCCGGGCCGCTGGTTGCATAGGCGCATCCACAGGCATTTTTTGCCTGGGCGTATCCGCAGGCTGCAAAGGATGCTCCCTGCTCATGATAACTGGAATGATTGGATGCGTTGGGATTTTTCTCCACAGAATCCACAAAATGGGCGATCATGGTTCCCTGATATCCGAAAAAATCCTGTATTCCCTTTTTTACCAAAAATTCTACAACATAATCTGTTATCTTCATATAAGCCCTCCATCAGTTCCCTGAATATTTTACATGCAGTTCCTGACTTTCTCCAGAAATACCAGCCTTCCTGTTTTTTCCAGAACATCAAGATAAATATTCAGGATCTCCTCATCTGCCTCAAAAACCTCATCCTGCTTCAGGCATTTTTCCATCATATTTGTATAAGAACGGAAAACCCGCTCCAGTTGCATATAATCCCCATTCTTATGCAGATTGATGATATAATCCTTTTTTTCCACATATGTGGCTCCAAGAGCCCTCCTGTTTCCACACATTTTTGCATATTTCCAACACAAATTAAAATATTTTTTGTAACAACGGCCATACCCCTGAAGCTTCTCCTGCCAGCCTCTCTCTGCTGCCAGTTTCTTAAGCCCCGGTGTCTGTTCCAGATATTCCTCACAGGGAATCAATGTACTCACCACCATCGCCGGTGACTGAACATAATTTTCTGCCGGCCGTTCCAGATAATTCTCTCCGTAAGCAGCACTCAGATACCCATCTGTATCTTCCGGCACCAGAAAACGCTCCCCCTCAAGAACGATCTCTTTCGCCTTTTCAAATATCTCCGCAGGATAATAAGATGTCTTTTTTATGCCTCGTATAACATATTCCCCGCCCTCCTGCTGCACTGCTGTGAGATCCGAAAAGATCTTTCTCCCAAGGCGTTCTTTTCCACCCAGGCTCATAACTCTTACCATACAGATACAGAAAAGATCCCTGACAGACTTCCATCTGCTGTTTTTGCCGCAGATGCGGCTCCAGCCGTCCTCTCTCAGACGGTTCCAGAGATACTTTTTTCTTGAGCTGCACATCGCCTGAACCGGCTGGATATTGATTCCCAGCCCCGGATAGCGCAGCCTCCCCCAGGTATCCATATGGTAACACAGTGTGTTCTTATTGCAGTAGCGCAGGTAAAAGCCGGGAAAATTCCTGTTATTTTCCATTGATTCCAGGGACCGCCTTAACGGCTGTTCTTCCTCAAACGCTTTCACGAACCGTGGAATATCCCAGGCTTTCATCAGGATAACACCTGCCATGGAATTGACAGGAAAAGGCTGTTCTCCCACTGCACATAAAGTAAGCTGCGGCGAAAGAAAATACGTGATCCCGTTTTTTCTGCATATAATATCTATTTCCTTCAGAAGTGTCAGCACTTCCTGCTGCTCTCTGTTCAAATCATTCCGCTCCGTTTCATACCGGTATGTTTTTATCCACACCGGATTTTTTTACATAACCTTATTTAACAGTTCCGTAATCTCACTCTGGCCCTTGTACTTCCGGAGCCAGCTTTCATAAAACGCTGTAAGATCTCCTTTTTTTCCGTAGGCGGCAGCGCGCCTGCTTCCGTGGTACAGATCTCTCAGGAAGATCCTGGCAAGCTCATTTTTTACTCCCGGGTGCATCGCACAGTCAGTTGCTTTAAAATATAATTCAAAAGCCTCCCTCGTCTGGCCCTGCTTCCTTCTCACATCACCCAGAACCTTGTAAACTTCACTCTGCCACTCTTTGTTGATCTCAAAACTCCGGATCTCCTCAGCCAGAAGTTCCATTTCACTGACATCCTCTGTACACACCAGTCTGGTCCGGTACTCTGCAAGAACTCCCGGATAACCGTAACGTCTCCATGCAAGTGTCAGTGCATCCATGTACAGTTTCTTTTCCGAAACATTTTTGAGACATTTCCTGATCTGGGAAATAAGCTCATCCAGTTCCGTTCTTGTATGTGCATGTGCCACGGCAGTCAGGAAAAAGCAGCCATGGATCTCCTCGTCCTCCGGAAGCAGTCTGTCCCACTGTCCTGCAAGCTGCCAGGCTTCTTCTTTGTGCTTATCCTTTATAAGGCGCACGCACTCTTTTATGGCATCCTGTTTCATGGTTTTCAGGAATTTATCCAGCTCAAGCTGAACAATTCCGTTGGTAGTCTTCTCTCTTGCCTCTTCGTAAAGTTCCAGAGCATTTCTGCGAAGACCTTTTTCCCAGAGAAGATCCCCTTTATATTTGATAAAATAACCGTCATCCGGAAAAACAGAAAGACAGTGCTCCAGAAATCCTTCTGTCTCAGGCTCTTCCCGGATTCCCTTCAGCCTCTCCATAACAAAACGGCACTTGAATTTAAGGAATCCCGGTGCATCCGGATATTTTTCAAGAAGGCGGTCAACGATACGCTCTGCTTCTTCCATTTCCTTAAATTCATAACAGGAAGCCGCCTTGCGGAACTGCCGGATATCTTCCACAGTGTCTGTCATTTCCGGTGTAAGATGATCCAGTTTCTCCCTTACCTGATACATCCTCCACGCCTTGGAAACTCTCTCTGTATAGATCAGTGTCAACATGGCAGCCTGAAAAACCTCATCTTCAAGCCTGATAAGCACAGGATGATAAAAAGGATAAATATTGATAAAATCCTCCCTGCCGATAAATCCTGCACTGAGCTGTATTTTGTAATAGCTGTCAAAAATCTCACCCAGACGGTCAAATTCCCGGTTTTTCACCATATCGCCAACCGACTGCTCCGCTCTCATAAAACGCGCTGCCACATCCCTGGCGATCACGTCTGCTTTTATCTGATCCCTTTTTGCCTGGATCCGGTGAGTTCTTTTTGCAATGAGCATATGGTAAAATTTACGAAATGTCATCTGCCGGCGGATCCTCCCCTTATCGATCCTTGGCAGATATTCTTCACGCAGGGACTGGTAGGTCACTCCCGGCACATCGATGGCATCATGGGACTCCCTCTCCCCATGAGCCGGTATATAGGACCATTCATCTCCGTAATGCCAGATCAGATAATCGCTGGTCCTGTGGGGGATCATTACTTTTTCCCCCTCAAATTCGCCGTATTTTACGGGAAACATCATGTCTTTGTCAAACAGAAACGGGCACCCGCCCCATCTCATGGCATAACGGCTGCACTCCTCTTCTTTGTAGGAAAACATGATCCTTTCAAGTTTTTTGAGAGTTCTGTCTTTTCCCAGAAAAACATACTGCAAAAGCCAGCCAAGATACTGAAACGCAGATATCTCCCAGCGATTACCAAACACTGCGGTGATATTCAGAAGATCCGAGTAGATCATCATATGTGTTCTGTATTTCTCATATTCCCTGTCATCATCCGGAATGGGATCCAGAGTCAGAACATCAATGATCTCTCCGGCCTTGTCATTCCCGATGATCTGATGCTTGTGGATCGCACATCCGTCTGTAGCTCCATATCTGGGAAAAGAATTGGTATAGGTCCTGTCCACATCTGAACAGTAGACAGTTCTGTGTGCCGGTGCCTCAGTTTTGCATATTTCCACAAAACGATCCCAGTCGCTTTTGGGCATATAAATATCCACATCATCATCCCAGGGAATAAATCCCTCGTTTCTCCAGACACCGATAAGTGTTCCACCGGCCATTACATATCTAAGATTATGCTTCTTACAGATCTCATCCACCTCACGGAAAAGTTTAAGAAGAAGCTCCTGTTTTTCTGTCATTTATTTCTCAGCCTCTCTGGTCTATGATCTTCAAAAACTCTGCCAGTGTCTCTGACTCCTCATAAAACAGCCTTGTACACTCTGTACGTCTGTCACGGATCATAATGGTAAGCTCCTGAAGAAGGTATCTGAGACCATTTCCTTCAAAATTAAAGCTGTAACGCTTCAGGAATTCCTGTCCTTCTATCTTTGCTTCAAAATATCCTGTATTCCACCAGTCACTGGGAACCGTGATCCTTCCCCTGTTCCCGATGATCACAAGTTCATTCTCCACATCAACGGTAGTTCCGATCTCAATAGTTGCCAGTGCCTTCGGGTAACGGATGGTGATCATATCATAGACAAAATTTCCCTCTGTGTTTTTTACCCCGTTGCTGTTAACGTCTGTATAATCTGTTCCCAGAAGCTTGATGATCGCACACAATGCATGGAGAACCGTTTCGTCAAAATCCTTTCCACCTTCAAAATCATCCTGGGAAATAGCACATTTCACAGCTACCACATCTCCCACAAGATCCCCGTGAGTCAGCCATACAAGCTGTATAAATGCCCTCAGATATACAAGAGTCAGCCGTTCCACCAGCACTACACCCTTTTTCTTTGCCAGCTCAAAAAGTTCCCTTACTTCTTCCGGACCGGATGCCATAGGTGTATCACTGATCACATATTTACCGGCCTCAAGTGCCTGCCGTATATACCCGGCACGTTTCTTACGGCCGCATTTCACATAGACGATATCAATACTGTGGAGAAATTTCCCATAATCCGATCCACAGGAATCCAGCTCATAGCTGTCACAGAATTCTCCGGCAACTGAACTATCTTCCGAGAATACACTCTCCACATGAAGTCCACTGACATACTTGGACTCCAGGATCATACCGTTATCCTGGATATCATCTGTCACAATGCCTATGCTGTATATCACACCTTCACTGCGAAGCTTGGTACTGGAAATGTTCTTGGTCCTCTCCAGATAAACCACCTCACAGTAATTTTTCAGATAATCAAACTTTCCTCTCCAGTCAGATCCCACAACCAGGACATCTATATTATATTTGATGATATCACTGATCTTCTGACCCTGGTATTCCTCCACGATGATCTCATCAGCAAAGCCTGTATTCCGTACATTCTCAATCCTCTTAAGAAGGCTGTCCCGCACATTCAGCTTGCCTCTCTCAATATCGTAGCTCTCACTGGTGACACCTACAACCAGGTAATCTCCCAGCTCTCTGGCACGTTTCAGTATATTATAATGACCCTGATGAAACAGATCAAAGGTTCCGTAAGTAATAACTTTTTTCATAGGATGCTCCGTTCATACTATTTATCGTTGTCACCTTTTTCCTCTTCCCGCTCCAGAACTACTTCCACATCTTCCCTGATGATCTCTGCATCCTCATCATCAAGGGTAGCTGCCAGTTCTTCAATGGCTTTCTTCCTGCTGGCCAGGATCTCATACCTGTCATCCTCATCATACTCATCTTCAAGACCCTCATCTCTTACCTCATTATCCTTCTTAAATAAAATAAAGGTGATCAGCCTCAGCACGCCATTATATAAAAATGACACCGGCATGCTTCCCAGAACCAGCACAAATATCCAAGATACTCCGAATAATACCCATACATTCATCATAGCCGGAATGCTGAGAAGAAGCAGTCCGTTGAGAACGATCATGATCGGATAATGGAAAAAATAGATTCCCATGGTATTTCTTCCCACAAAAGTAACAGGAAGTTTCCTGTCCGGCAGCACCGCCAGAAAAGTGAGGACCAGCACAAAGGATACCAGGTACATAAGAAGACGGATGATTATTCCTGTCACATTGTCCATTCCGCTGAGCTGGTAGGTATGATTTCCTCTCAGAAGGTCAACCGGGATCTCATTTGCGATCATATAGTTGGGGATTGCCCAGAGAAGCAGCGCTGAAACCAGCACCAGCACCCATTTTCCCTTAAATTTGCGGACTACGTCTGTGTAATCACTTTTCCACAGATAGCCTGCCACAAAAAACGGGAAAAATACCACGATCCTTGAACTGGAAAGATAGGTGGTAAATTCCGGTCTTGTACCGGCCCACAGTGCAAATACAATACTTAAAGGCACGATAAAGCGTATCTTTCCCCATGCTTCAATAGTAAGTCTGTACACAAAAAGAGCCAGTACATACCACATAACTGTACCAGACGGACGCAGAAGCTCGTAATCCACACTTTTCCCAATCCAGATCTGAGCATACCATGTAAGGCTGTAGCCCAGAATGTACGGAATAAGGAGATTCTTCATATTCTTGGCCGGATTCTGTGGTTTCTTGGACAGATAACCTGAGATAAAAATAAATGCCGGCATATGAAAAATGGTAATAGCATACCAGACATAGCGCACGTTCATATCTGTCTTAACCAGTTGAAATGCAATAATATGATTAAAAACTACCAGAAAAATCAGCAATACCTTTATATTGTCAACCAGGTACGAATAGGGTACCTTCTCTCCTGCTCTTTCTTTCATCTTACCCACCTTGTAATAAATTTATGAATAAATAATAACATATCATTACGATTTTGGAAACAGAAACTTAACACATATACCCCGAAGCCAGGAGCATCCTATCTGTATTTCCATATACCGTGAACTGCATAGGACATAAAAAACACCAGACTTTTCAGTCGTCCGTATCCTGTATACCGATATACCTGATAGGTCATAAAAGCGGATTTTATCTTGTTTCTTGACTTGCCGCCCTCGCTGAGACGGTACATAAGATAAGGCTTGTTTATCCCCGCACAAAAACCGCCCTTTTTCAGGATCTTAAGCCAGGTGATATAATCCTCATGACTGTCATCATGTTCCATGGGATAAGCTGCTGCCACCTCTCTTGGAAGAAGCACGGAGGAACAGTTGATGCTGTTGTGCTTCAGAAGCTCCCTGTAGGTGATCCTCTGTTTTACCGGAATATATTTCCCTGTGGAAGTTCCGTCCGGCTGCATCAGCACTCTTCCTGTGGAACAGATCACACAGCCTGTTTCCTCCATAAGCTTTACCTGTTCTCTCAGCTTTCTTTTGTCCCACCAGTCATCTGCATCCAGAAATGCCACATATTTACCTTCTGCCAGGGATACACCTTTGTTCCTGGAACGTGCAGCTCCCATGTTTTTTTTGTTTTTCACATAGCGGACTCTCCTGTCACTGCTGTAGGACTCTACTATTTTCCGGGTGTCGTCTGTTGAGCAGTCATCGATCACCAGTATTTCCACCGGAACCCTCTGGCACAAAACGGAATCAATCGCCTGGGCAATGTATTTCGCTCCGTTATACACAGGCATGATCACAGATACTACTGGTTTTTCCACATAATCCCCCATTTATACACCTTACCTTTCCACGTTTATTCTAATGTCAGACCTGAACCTGATCTGATATCCACATATCGCTCTGCCCCAAAGCAGATTCTTTTGCACGGATATCTGACCCTACTATAATTTACGCGCCAGACCATGATACACCGGCCTGACGCGCACTGTTATATTCATTATTTATTATTTTTCTTAAATTCCGGTGTTCCGTCATCTACCGGCTCCACAACACTCTCACCGTCTTCCGCAGAATCCTTCAGCGCATTGACCTGATTGTCATCCACGCCTTCTGAAACCTCTTTCTGGAAAAAGATCTTTACAGTCATAAAGATCAGCTTGATGTCCAGAAGGAAAGAATAGTTCTCAATGTAGAACAGATCCAGCTTCAGCTTATCATAGGGAGTTGTATTGTACTTGCCGTATACCTGGGCATATCCGGTAAGTCCGGCTTTGACCTTCAGTCTGTAATGGAACTCAGGGATCTCTTTCTCATATTCCTGCATGATCACATCACGCTCAGGCCTTGGCCCTACCAGGGACATATCTCCCATAAAAACATTGAAAAGCTGTGGCAGCTCATCCAGATGGAGATTTCTCAGAACATGGCCCACCGGAGTGATACGGGAATCATTCTTGGATGCAAGCCTTGCACCGTTCTTCTCAGAATCCACACACATACTGCGGAATTTACGGATACGGAACTCTTTGCCCTTATAAGTGAGACGATCCTGAAGATAAAATACAGGGCCGCCATCATAAGCCTTGACCAGAATAGCGATCAGCAGCATCAGCGGTGATGTGACTATGATCCCGACACCGGAAATAACAATATCAACCAGTCTCTTGGCTGCTCTCTGTTCCATGGAAAGTCCCATATTTCTTGACATAAGAAGCGGTGTATCAAAAAGATGGATCCTCTCGCTTCCCAGGATAATGATATCTGAGATCTTGGGACTCATATAACAGCGGATGGAATGTGAAAAGCAGTATTTCAGGTATCTGTTACGGATCTGGGACGGAAGATCCCAGATGATCACACCATCATAGTTCTCCATAAGCTCATGGATCTTCTCCTCACCCACACGAATATGGACCTTGCCGCTGATGTTATATTTATCCTTCCTGGAATTCATCTTGTGGATCACATCTCCGGGATCCCTGTCACCGTAAATGACCAAAAGTCTTCTGGCTGTATACAGCCTGGAATAAATATACCGCGATCCCCAGATCCACAGAATGGTAACTACGATCTGAACAGCGGTCATTTCCAGAATAGGCTCTGCCGGAAGGAACCACCGATTGATCAGGGTGATCTGAAAATAAGTCACAACATTGGCACAGATCGTTGCCAGCGTCAGGGAATAAAATACATCGATCCTCTTAAGGTATCCTACCTTCAGTCCGCCATAAAGCTTGGCAAACAGTGTGTAGATCAGGCCGTAGATAAAGACCAGTACCCAGTTACCCTTTCTCCAGAAGGGCTTCAGGATCATCCCTCTGTAGGATTCATACCACACATAGGCAAAGATTGCAGCCTGCGCCAGTACAATAAGACTGGCAAGGCAGAATACGATAAAACGCTTGTAATCTTCTCTTTTACTTTTATTCACGGAATTTCTCCCTTCCCCGAAGTTTATACAAAATCTGCTCGGGAATCAGTTATTAACTTAACCATTATAGCCCAATTCATGTGGATTCGTCCATAGATTCCTGTGACTTTTTTGTCTGTGAGACTTTTCCGACTGCTGTAAACAGATTTTTCAGCAGGTTTTTCCCAGGGTCTGAAGCTTCTCGTACTGGTCATACTCCTGTTTGTTATAGAAATATTCCCGGTCTTTTCCGGCAATCCCCAGATCCTCAAACCACTCATCCAGAAGCTTGTTCTGCAGCATTGTATGGGTAGGCTCTGCCAGGGTATTCAGGTTCCACAAACTGAAATGAAGGGCATAATTGATAAAATCCTTCTCAAGCTCCCACCATACGCCCTCTTCTTTGATCCTGTCACGAAGAGCACACAGGGCATTGTAGAAACAGTTCCAGGATTTCTCTCTTGTCTTTGAGAGGGAATCCTTAGTATCACGTCTCTGGTGGGCAAGAACCTTGTCAACTACTGCGATCCTCTTTGCAAGCACAACTGCGCTGAATACAAACAGCATATCATTGCTGGTACGCTGTTCCTGGAAAAGCAGATGTTTTTCTTCCACAAAAGATTTAAGAAAAAGCTTGTCCCACGCCCAGCCAACCTCTACTTTAAAAACATTGGCAGTCATCTGTCTGCGGTTAAATGGTGCATACGGAGGCAGTTCCTCCATACGAAGAGTCCATGGAACAGACTTGTAGGTACCTTTTTCGGACTCATACTGGTCAGAGCGGAACATTACCAGCTCAGCAGAACATTCCTCTGCCTTTTTATAAGCCTCCTCCAGCATATCCGGCTCAAAAAAGTCATCACTGTCAAGAAATGACAGGTACTTTCCGGAAGCCTTCTGAATACCGAAGTTTCGTTCTGCTCCGGCCCCGGCATTTTCTCTGTAATAGACTTTTATTCTTTTGTCCTTTTCTTCATATTCTTTCAGGATCTCCGGGGACTCATCTGTAGAACCATCATCCACACAGATGATCTCAATGTCTTTCAGTGTCTGGTTCACAATGGAATCCAGGCACTGTCTTAAATAACTGCTTACGTTATAAACCGGAAGGATCACCGAAACTTTTATATTATCCACTGTACCCATTTATGCTTCCTTTCCCATAACCCTGAAGATCACCTTCTTGATCGAAATCGGAATGAACATTACCGCTTTTCCTACTTTGAAGGTTGTGGAAGATTCCAGCTCAGCCACACGTTTCTCCGCAATCCTTGCACGCTTCTCCGCTGACTTGATGCGCTCCTCTCTGATAGTCACACGTTTTCTGAGAATGTGGACTTTCTTCTCAAGGAGACGTTCTCTCTTGCTTCTTATATAGAATTTCACATAAAAAGCATTTGGATCTTTGATGAGGAACATCAGCTTTTCCCACTCGATCGGGCTGTAACAGCTCTGATCCAGTTCCCCGTTATCACGGGATCTGCTGAACTCTTTGCTGATCCTCTGGACATATTCTTTTTTGAATTCATCACCGATACGGCCTAATGTAAAGATATAATTATGGAATTTTTTCAGCACATACATGTACTTGAATTTCTCCCAGATCTCTCTGTCTTCCATAAGAAGGTCTCTGATATAATCATACTCTATATTACTGCAGTAAACCTTCTCACGGTTATTAACAGATGAGTTGGGGTTATCTCTTCTGTTCATATAGTATGGCTTATCAATGATCATGGCACGTTTTGCATGTACAAATGTCTGGAAGAAAAATCCGTTATCCTGGAAAGACGCTCCAGGTGTCTCATTGTGACGGATATGGAACTTCTCAATAAAATCACGACGGTAGATACCACTCCAGGTGTTCATGATAAAGCGCAGTGCCTCCGGCTCATTACTTGCATCAAATACTCTGTTGTACCATGTATTTGTTTTATCCAGATGGTTGTAGACCAGTGACATATTGCCGTTCTCAGGATTTCCTGTAAAGCGGAAAAAGTCTGCCTTCAACATATCCAGGTCATTTTTTTTCGCAATATTATACAAATCCTCATACATGTTAAGGGGAACATAATCGTCCGGCTCCACAATACCGATGTACTCACCGGTAGCCTTATCCAGGCCTACGTTCATGGCCTTTCCATATCCACCGTTTTCCTTGTCAACAATAACAAAACGCGGATCATCTGCTGCATATTTCTTTATGATCTCCAGGGAATTATCAGTTGATCCGTCATTTACACAGATGATCTCAATATCCTTCATTGTCTGTCTCTGTACACTTTCCAGACATTCATCAAGATACATTTCCACATTGTAGGTTGGTATAATAATTGAAACTTTTGCCATACTTTTTCTCTTTCCTTTTATACTATTCTTTTTTGCTTTTTCTTTGATCTTCTGTACATCCAGGACATTGAAATAAAAGTCCAGTCCTGTGTCTGCTTCCAGCTTCTCAAATTCCTGCCTTATCTCCTCCTGACTACACCCTTCTACTGCACGGCAGGCATTGTCTCTTATTCTTCTCATCTGATCAATGAGAGAATAATAATATTCTCTGTCTTTGCAGAGATTTTTTTTGCACGCAAATTTCTCCAGTTCCTTAATGACTACATAATAGGAAAATGCCATAAATATCTTTTTATTTCCTGTCATTACTGAACTGGCTCTTACGCGTCTGCTGTAAAATTCACGATTTACAAATTCCACCCTTTTAGCTGCTTCCAGACACTGTATCGCGAACAGATTATCCTCACACATGATCCCCTCACAAAACTGAATATGATTCTCTGTGTAAAGATCTCTTCTGGAAAAAAATAATGTAACCGATGGTTTAAACTCCGCATTGGAAGAAAATTTCGTAAAAAGTTCCCTTCCCGTGCAGATCTCACTGTAATTGCCGGTAAGGATATAATAACTGCTGTAATTGCTGTGAGCCTTTTCCACTTCTTCGTTTTCAAAAAAAGCGCGGGCGCTGAACATAAGCATGTCCAGGCTCTCTTTCTCAGCCCTGTCAAAACAGTAATCCAGTGTTCCCGGATGAAGGATATCATCACAGTCCATGAAATAGATGTATCTGCCCCTTGCATGGCGGATTCCGGTATTTCTGGCAGAAGATGCACCTCCGTTTTTCTGATGGAACACCTGGATCCTTTTATCCTTCCGGCTGTACTCCTCAAGGATCTCCCCTGAACGGTCTGTGGAACCATCATCCACACAGATGATCTCAATATCCTTCTCTGTCTGTCCGATTATGGAGTCCAGACATTCCTCCAGATATTTTTCTCCGTTATAAACAGGAATGATCACGGAAACAGGTGGTACAGCCTCTTTATTCATGTTGTCTCTTTTATAATGCACGTAACTCGATTGTATCATATTATTCATATACTCGCAATATTTTCGCCATACAGTAGTTTGCTGCTGTATCCTTTTTGTTACTGTAAATAATAACTCCTTTTTATTTCCAATTTGCTGTTGTCAGAATTTCCTTATACTGGTCAAACTCCTGCTTATTATAGAAATATTCCCTGCTCTTGCCGGTAATCTCAAAATCATCAAACCATTCATTCACAAGCTTGTCACGGAGCATGGTATGGGTAGGCTCTGCCAGGGTATTTAAATTCCACAGGCTGAAATGAAGAGCATAATTAATAAAATCCTTCTCAAGCTCCCACCACAGACCTTCCTCTCTGATCCTGCTTCTCAGCGCTGTAAGCGCCTTATAGAAACAATCCCAGGATTTCTCTCTGGTTGAGGAAAGCGAATTTCTCACCTCGCATCTCTGATGCACCAGAACCTTGTCCACAACTCCCATTCTCTCCGCCAGTACGATTGCACTGAACACAAAAAGCAGATCATTACTTGTTCTCTGCTCCTGGAATGTAAGATGATGCTTTTCCACAAACTTTCTGGAGAAAAGCTTATCCCAGGCCCAGCCAACCACAACCTTGAAAATATTCTCAGTCATGTGCCTCCGGTTAAAAGGCTCGTAGTGAGGCAGTTCCGGCATCAGCAATGTCCAGGGAGTTTCCTGGAAATGCTTTTCTTCTGTGAGATACTCATCTGCTTTGAAAAGAACAATATCTGTCTCATACTCTTCTGCCTTTTCGTATGCCAGCTCCAGCATATCCGGCTCAAAGAAATCATCACTGTCAAGAAACGAAAAATACTTTCCTTTTGCCTGTGCCATGCCATAGTTCCTGGCAGCTCCCGCACCTTTGTTTTCTCTGTAAAAAGCCCGGACTCTGCTGTCCTTTTTTTCGTATTCTTTCAGGATTTCTGTTGAACCGTCTGTGGAGCCATCATCCACACAGATGATCTCGATCTCTTTCAGTGTCTGTCCCAGAATGGAATCCATACACTGGTACAGATATTTTTTTACATTGTAGACCGGAAGGATCACGGAAACTTTTATCTCGTTCATATCACCTAACCCTGCTTTCTTCTGATTCTCGCTGTAATCTTCTTTATAAAATTCACAACACGCATACAGCGCCTTCCAAGTTTCAGCTCCTGTGAACTTTCATATTCAAAAAGTGCTCTCTGCTGAACACCCAGCTTCTTTCTGCACTGCTTCAGCTCTTCCTGTGCATAGCGCAGCTTTTCTTCCAGCTCTTTTTCCCTGTGTCCCACAAGATAATATCTGCAGTAGAACGCATACCAGTCTCCACAGAGCAAGGTAATACAGTCCCATTCTTCCTGTGTAAAAAAATCAATACTCAGCTCATCCAGCTCTGCTGCCCTGCAAAACTCCCTGCTCATACGATGTGCATATTCCCTGCTGAACTCAGAACACACATGTCCCAGATTTTCCATATAGCTGTGGAATTTCTTCTGAGTATACTGACATTTCTTTTTCTTCCAGACTTCCGGATCCTTCATCAGCTCATCGCGAAGTCTGTCATACTCTTTATTGACCTGGTACACCGCTTCACGGTCATATAAGACTGAATCATTTCTTTTATCTGTATTCATTCATTTCACCTTCATTATATTCTGTCGTATCATGTATACCTGTCAGTTATCCTGTACAGCATACCACAGGTAAATAGTATGCACAACTGTCATGTTTACATCTGATATGAAAAAAAGAACTGCAGCCATCTGCTGCAATTCTCTTTTTCTGAAATTTCTTTTTCATACACGTTATATACTGTCTTATTCGTTTACCAGGTTATATTCCTCAATGGATTTATTAATAGAATCAGACATGTTCTTTACTGCTGTATCCACATCCTCTTTTCCGTTGAGCATACTCTCGATCTCGGACTCTACAGTTGCTCTTGCCTCCGGGAATACACTTAACAGTGCACCTACATAATCTGCGGAAGAATCGTGGAGCTGGTCGATAGCTGTTTCAAACTGCGGATATTTTTTTACATTTTCCTTGAATACATCTTCATCCTGAGCTTTAACTGTTACAGGGAAATATCCGGTCTGTGCGTTCCAGTAAGCCTGGGATTCCGGAGAAATAAGGAATTTTACGAACTCCCATGTTGCACGAAGCTTCTTCGGATCATTGTTGTTCAGTGCCCAGAGAGATGCACCACCGATGGAAACGCCACCCTCATCACTGGATTTGATCTTCGGGAAGTATGCTGTACCTACTTCAAATTTTCCGTTTACATCCTGAAGGATCTGTTTCAAGGAAGCTGTGGAGCCAAGTGTGATCGCTGCTTTTCCTGCGGAAAAATCTGCAAGTCCTGCATCTCCGCCTTTTCCTACGACAGGAGCAAAGCCTTTGTCATTCAGGTCTTTCCATGCTGTAAGAATGTTCTTTGCAGCACCGTTTTCATCAAATGCAACTGCTGTTGCAGCATCTTCACGGCCATTTCCGTTGTTTGCGTACTGAAGTCCCTGCTTGCCGATGAACTGCTCAAAGAACCATCCATAGATTCCAAGAGACATTACCTCTCCGGCTCCTCCTTTGTCCAGAAGATCCTGACCTACATTTCCAATAGCCTCAAGGCTGTCCGGGATCTCTGTGATACCGGCCTTGTCAAACATATCTTTATTGTAGTACATGATCGGTGTGGAAGAGTTGAACGGCATGGAGTAAAGCTTGTTATCAATTGTGTAATAAGCTGCCAGGTTCGGCTCGATCTCAGATACATCATATCCATCTGCGTCGATCATCTCCTGCATTGGAACGATCCATCCGGAATCGATCATGAATCTTGTACCAATCTCATATACCTGTACAAGATCAGCTCCCATGTTTCCGATCTGTGCACTTTTCAGTTTGTTCAGGGAATCATCATACTCGCCCTGATACTGAGCGTCTACTGTGATCCCGTACTCATTTTCATCGTTGAATTTTTTTACCAGTGTATCAATAGCCTCACCGTTGACACCACCCATGGAGTGCCAGAATGTAATTGTGGTTCCGTCCACATCAGATGCATCTGCCATCTCCACCTTTTCATCTGTACTGTTATCTGCTGCAGATACAGCCACTCCGGAAAGTGATGTTACAGCCATTGCTGCAGTAAGTAAAGCTGCAATCATTTTTTTCTTCATAACTTTTTTTCTCCTCTTGAAAAATTATCTGTTTTCTTCTTTTATAAGATAAACTGCCGCATAAAACCGGCAATATCTTTTTGGGGTTATCAGCCTTTGACCGCTCCTGAGAACATTCCTCTGATCAACTGTTTCTGGCCGATGATAAAGATCGATATGGATGGAATGATGATCATGACTACTCCGGCGATCATCAATGTGATGGACTGGGAATCCACACTGTCCAGCATACTGATACCGATCTGTACAGTTCTCATATTGTTGGAGCCTGTAACAAGAAGAGGCCACATATACATATTCCATGCATTGATAAAGGTATAAACTGCCATAGCTCCGATAGCGGATTTTGTCAGTGGCAGAAGGATCTTCACAATAAATCTTAAATTTCCGCATCCATCCAGTTTTGCTGACTCATACAGTGAGATCGGAAAAGTCATATAAAACTGACGGAACAGGAAAATTCCCATTGCTGATGTAAGATAAGGAACAATCAGAACCTGATATGTATCCAACATTCCCCAGCTTGAAACTGTAAGATAATTGGAAATGATCGTCGCCTCGCCGGGAACCATCATAGTTGCCATAACCACCATAAACAGGATCCCTTTGCCCTTAAACTCCAGGAAAGAAAAAGCAAATGCTGCCAGGGAGCAGGTGATGATCTGTCCGATGGTAATGCAGCCTGCCATAATAAAGGAGTTCAGGATAAATTTCAGAAGCGGAACTGTACGGAACGCATTTACAAAGTTTGAAAATGTAGGGTTCTTCGGAAACAGATTCAGCTCTGTTGTAAACAACTCATTTGACGGCATCAGGGCAATGCTGATGGCATAAAGCAGCGGAAGCAGGATCAGCACTGCAAATACCACATTTGCCGTGATACGCAAGGCTGTCCGTGATCTTCTTTTTGCCAGTGCTCTGGCGTTCATGGTTTTTTTCAGTTCCAGAAGCTCTTCCCTGGACATATCTCCTACTGCCAGAGCAACGGAATCATTTATTTGTGTCATCAGTAATTGACTCCTTTCTTCTCAATTCGGAACATGATCAGTGTAATGATCATAATGATCACAAACAGGATCACTGACTGAGCTGCCGCACTTCCGAATCTGTAGTTAAAAAATGCATCACGGTAAATGGAATATACGATTACATTTGTGGACTCGTTAGGGCCTCCCTCTGTCAGGATCTTGATCTGTCCAAAGGACTGAAATGCCTGGATGATATTTACCACCAGTGTATAAAACATGATGGGGGAAAGTCCCGGAAGTGTCAGGCTGAAAAACTGCTGTACTCCTGTGGCTCCGTCAACAGATGCTCTCTCATAGATCGTCTCGTCAATGTTTCCGAGACCTGCGGAAAAATACAGGAAATTGATTCCGCTGTTAAGCCATGCTGTAAGAACTGCCACGCAGATCAGCGCTGTATTTGGATCGTTCAGCCAGTTGATATCCAGCCCCAGAAGCTTGTTCACGATACCAACTGCCGGATGAAGCATGATCTGAAAGATCATTGCCGCAGAACTTGATGCGATCGCCATAGGGAGGGCATAGGATGTGCTGAAAAACCGGATTCCCGGAAACGCCTTGTTGCAAAGCACTGCCGCAATCAGTCCCAGCAACATTCCACCAAGAACTACGATCACAACAAAGATCAGTGTTACCTTAAGACTGTTGATGAAAGATGCCGACTGAAGCAGATCTTTATAGTTTTCCAGGCCTACATACAGCTTCGCCTGTCCCATTTTGTTTGTTTTGTAAAGGCTTAAATAGATTGTTTTTATAAACGGATAAAAAAGAAAAATTCCAAAGATCAGCATACAGGGTACCAGATAAAGATACGGTGCGATCTTTCTTTTTACATTATTTTCCACTTTGCTACTCCTCCCCGTAAAAAATGTTCTGCTCTGTATCCACATCAAATACCTGAGCTTTGTCCATATCAAAGTAAAGGGAAACCTTTTCTCCAACCATTGTCTGGTTTTCCGGTTTCAGGCGCACAGCCAGTGTTTTTCCCTGCTCATCAAAATACAGGATCACTTCTGCTCCCAGCATCTCCCGATTTACCACCAGTTCTTCCACATGCTCGCTGTCCTTCTCAATACCCATTTCCAGGGCTTCCTCATACTCATAAATGTCTTCCGGGCGGATTCCAAGGATCACATGCCGTCCATTATATTTATCAGCAATGAGCTTTCCTCTGGTTCCGTTTAAATACACTTTTTTGACATTTGGTGCCTCGTCCAGGATCAGCGCAGTACGGTTATTTTCTTCTGCTTTCACTGTACATCCGAAGAAGTTCATGGACGGTGATCCCAGAAAGCCTGCCACAAACCGGTTTACCGGGTGGTCATAAATGATCTGGGGTGCTCCCACCTGCTGGATCAGTCCGTCCTTCATAACCACGATCTTGGTTCCCAGAGTCATTGCCTCTGTCTGGTCATGGGTTACATAAATGATGGTAGTATCCAGTTTTTTATGAAGTTTTACCAGTTCCACACGCATCTGTGCCCTCAGCTTTGCATCCAGGTTGGAAAGAGGCTCATCCATAAGAAAAGCCCTGGGTTTGCGAATTATGGCACTTCCGATAGCCACACGCTGTTTCTGACCTCCGGAAAGTGCTGCCGGTCTGCGGTCCAGAAGCTGCTCGATCTCAAGTATCTTTGCAACTTCATGAACTTTTCTGTCAATCTCCTCTTTGGGATATTTACGGATCTTAAGGGCATAAGCCATATTTCCGTAAACTGTCATATTTGGATATAATGCGTAATTCTGGAACACCATGGACATTCCTCTGTCCTTCGGTTCCAGGTAATTGGAAAGCTGACCGTCGATCCACAGCTCTCCGTCTGTGATCTCCTCAAGTCCGGCTATGATCCTTAATGTAGTCGATTTACCACATCCGGATGGTCCTACAAAGATCACAAACTCTTTGTCATGAATATCAAGATCAAAGTCCTTCACACCGTAATGTTCCGGATCAAACTGTTTGCATACATTTCTCAGTGCAATTTCTGACATTGATTTTTCTCCTTTCACACCAGACAGCCGTCCTCCTCTGTCTGACACCTTTTCCAGTATAAAAAATCAATGCCTCCACCGCTATCACAGATGATTTAAGCTTATGTCAAATCCGTGTAAAACAGGCTGCTCTTTATGTATATAAAAAGTAAAGTGAAATGAACCACACTTTGAAAATTTTTACCTTATAGCTGCAATGTTCGCACAAAACAATATTTTTATAATCTCTCTGGAATTTTCAGAATTCTACTGGCACATTCCTGATATATATAGTAAAATATTTCTGAGAAAACATTCTGCACAATATCATAAAGGAGGAAAAATATTATGAGAGAGAAAAAAGTATGCAGAAAAATGTTACTGGCTGTTCTTCTCGGTGCAGCACTGACTATCCTTTTCAGCATCACCGCATTTGCAGCACCAGGCGGCCTGAAACAGACCAGAGGATCCTCAAGCTCCATTTCCTTTACCTGGAACAGTACTTACGCTACTAAATATGACATTGCCTGGAGTACAAACAAGTCCTCATGGAATTATGATTATTCCTACGGAGTTGACGGTTATCTGGGAGGTCTCAATGCAGGCAGAACCTACTATGTAAAGGTCCGTGAACAGAATTCCAGCCAGTGGTCATCCACAGTTGCCATGGTAACAAGTCCGGATTACACAGGCAGCCGTCAGATCTATCAGACTAATGCCACTACTTCCAGCGTTTCCATCAAATGGCCAAAAACAAGCGGTGCCAACCGTTATCTTATTGAGACAAAACTTAGCAACCAGAATTACGTAAAAAAGGGTGTTGTAAAGAGCAACGCTGCTACTCTTAAAGGATTGAAATCCGGTCAGGAGTACTATGTACGGATCACCCCTTACCGCACCTCCGGTTCCTTTAATGCCATGGGATATTCTTTCTCCACAAGCGGCATCAAAACAGTCACCGGTAAAGTTACAGGGTTAAAAGCTTCTGAAGGAAGCACCTCCAAACTGTATTTTACCTGGAACAGAAAAACTACTGTCAAAGGTTATCAGATCGAACTGATCGCCCTCAAAAATAACAAAAAGAAATATGTAGATGTTCAGGGTTCCTATCCATACCAGAATGTAGCAGTTTCCGAAAAAACCTTCTACAAGGCAAGGATCCGCAGTTACATCCTTATGAGCAACAATGTCAGGAAGTATTCCGCATGGAGCGGCTATACATATGTATGTGCCCAGTCAAGCAGGCTTTCCGGAAGACAGTCCGGTACTTCTTACACACTTTCCTGGTCAAAAGTTGCAGGAGCCACCGGTTATCAGGTCTATATCTCCAATAATTACAGAACCGGCTACCGTAAATTAGCTACAACAAGAAGTACCTCTTACAAAATCAGAGGTCTCAGTCGTGGAAATGGCTACTATATCAAGCTGGTTCCTGTTAAAAAAGTTGGAGGAAAAGTATATAGAAGTACAACAAATCGATATACCAATATTTATATGTCAAAATATCGATAAATCGCCTGACAAATTGTGAAAATTTGTGCAATTATTTTTCTCAGAAGTGCTATAATAGGGTGTGATCAAAGAAGCAATGCAGAATTCTCCAGAATCCATGCACTGAAGTGATAAGGAGGAATTGAGATGATCACATTTAAAGCAGAGAAAAGAAACCCGGATGTAAAAGCGAAAAAGTTAAGACGTGAGGGTTACGTCACCGGTGTCCTTACCGGAAAAGAAATGAAAGAGCCTGTAGCTCTCCAGTTTAACGAAGCCGATGCACTCCGTTTTATTAAAGATAATAAAGAAGGTACTCAGGTATTCCTTGAGCTTGACGGTCAGAAGGTCGATGCACTGGTCAAAAATATTGACTACAATCCAATGGCAAAACAGATCATGGCCCTTGATTTCCAGGCACTGGTTGCAGGTGAAAAAGTTTCCACTACTGTAACAGTCAAGCTGGAGCATACAGAACTTGTTCAGGGTATTGTTGAGCAGGAGATGGAAGAGATCCACTACAAAGCTGATCCGGCCAACCTTCTTGACACTATTGTCATTGACTTTGACGGATTTGACGCAAATGTACGTGACATCCATGTAAAAGATCTGCCAATCCCGGCAGACAAACATGTTCACTTCATTACACCTGAGGATGCAGTTGTAGTTCACATCGGTGAATACCAGGCAGCCGAAGAGGAAGATGAAGAAGCTGCTGACGCAGAAAAAGCTGAGGCGAAATAAATAATGAACCATAGATTCAGGGCAGGTGCTTGACGTTGTTGAAGCACCTGCCCTGTTTTCCGTTCCTGAAAAATCTGTCTGTTATTTTTGAGAAACAGGATTATTTTAACTCTATTGTGAAGTTTTCACTTACTCCGGAAGTTGTATTTATTGCAGTAAACATAATTTTGAAACCTTTTCCACCCTTTACAGGAATCTTACCGCCATTTGCGACCGGTTCTGAACGTCTCCAGCCTTTTTGTGCATATGTAACAGCCGGTTTCGTGCTGCCGTTACTTGGATTTCCCTTATAAATAAAAAGTTTTTGAAGTTTCCATCCGCTTTTCAGGGAAACCGTTGTCTTTACATTTTTACCTGCAAATCTGGCATAACTGAGACTGGTTGTTGCAGATGAATTGAATTTTGAAGCACTGACAGAAGTTGTTCCGATCTTCACGGATTTAACCGGATTTGTATATTTTTTTACTGTTACTCTGGTTTTATAAGTTTTACCTTTACATTTCAGGGATACTGTTGCTGTCCCTGCTTTTTTGGGTACCAGTGAAATCGTATAACGTACCCGGGAACCATAAGTATTCTTTGTCTGTTTTACAGAAACAACAGAAGCTTTGCTTGTCTTTAAACTGGAAGCCTTTGAAGATAATGATGTAAGAAATTCCGGTTCAGCCTTTGGATATGCAACAAGCGTTACTGTTTTCGGAACATTTTCTGCTGCAGATGCTGTAACTGATGTCATTGCAAACATAGAGATTATCATACTGAATGTAACTAATAAAGAAAGCAATTTTTTACCTGTTTTGTTCATACTCTTTCCTCCTGATGTGAAATCGAACAGCCCCGGCAGGAACGGATTCCTGAGCCATTCAGGCATTATTAGTATAGCACAGATTTACAGGAATATCAGAAAAATAAATAATCCGAGTTAATGACTCAAACTGCTTTAAATTCAAGTGACTGAAAATTAGAATCTAAATAAAAAACGCTGAAAAATCCTGATCTACAAGACTTTTCAGCGTTCCTAATAGCAGGGGATGAGAGAATCGAACTCCATGTTCATCCCCGAAAAATCCTCATAAATCAAGGCTTTTTGTCTATTTTGAACTCTTATTTTTGGTACCCTCTGGTACCCTGTGTTTATCGTGCTAGAAATTAACAGCATTGTTAATCTGCTTCAA
>CAKROW010000041.1 GCA_934373235.1 uncultured Blautia sp.
GGTGACATGAAAAAAAGGTCGAAATTTCTTGATTTCGACCTTTAATTGGAGAGATAAAAGGGACAGATTTTATTCGTCAATGTTGTATTTACATCCAGAAAGTAAGCAGTGCCGTGCTTTCAGGCATGTGGGCTTTGCCTACGCTGCAGGTGACGGTGATGAGGACGGTGCCTTTTACATTGCCCAGGCGGCCACGGAAGAAGCGGCAGGCATTTAAGGGGATACGGATGCGCCCGGATTTTACGGCAGCTTCGTAAAGCTGGCCCTGGTTCTCGTATTTCAGGGAGGAAAGGTGTCCGGTCATATAGGAATCGTCAATGCGGGAACGGGCGTGCATTTCGCGGATGGTAAGCTCCAGCCAGCTTCCACGGTTGTTGTGGCGGACATATGCCAGATGGGAAAATCCCTGGTGTGCCATGGAAAGGGCTGTTTCGCTTTTCCGGCTGATCTGGTGCAGGGCAATGGCAACAGGAAAGACCCCCTTCTGAAGAACTTTTTCCAGAAAATAACTGCCCATATCATCCCCGTTCTCGTCCGGCTTATGGTTCTGGTGTTCCCTGGTCTGTCCGGCATTTCTGGTCATAAGCATAAGAAGGTCATAATCTACATTTTCAATAAGCTGTCTGGTCTTATCTGTGATCTCCTTCTCGGGGATTTTTATATTCCGGAGATACAGACGGATGTCCCGCAAAAGTCTTTTGTAAGTGATCAGGGCCCGCTGGCCCTCTACGGTAAATTCATAGTTTTCTGTAAGGTATCCCTGAGAAATACACTCTTTGAAGAAACGGCTTACAGGCCCGTGGCTGACGCCGCAGGTATCTGCGATCAGGGCAATGATCCCTCGTTTTCTGCCGTTTTTTTCAAGTTCCAGAAGATAGCGGATCTGAAGAAGGGATGGATGAAGAAGCTTTTCTTTTTCCATATCACATACCACCTTTCCAGATGTGAACATCCAGTTCACGGCTGTTCCACTCCGCAGGGCGCTCGCCCTCACGTGCAAATGCGATCAGGGCTGTTCCCTCTGTGATGGGATCCTGACGGCGGATGGAAAATTCAAAGACTCTGGCAGGGATCAGGGGATTCCCGTTTTCTTCTGCTGCCTGAACCCATCCGAAATCCGGATCTTTGTACCAGAGAAGAGGTGACGGTTCTTTGGTGTCTGTGCGCAGCAACCGGAAGCTGCTCTCATCCTCCCGGATTTTAAGAATGATATTTTCGGAAAAAAGCTGAAATTCTTCTGCCAGCCTTCTGGGACATGTTTTTTCCATATGGTAGATACCCATGAGAAAGGTGTAGTCTCCGTTTGGATAAATAAAGCGAAGCTCGGAATGACGCAGGATCCGCTCAAAGGTATCACCGCAATCTACGAAATTACAGATCTGCTGTACGGTTTCCTCGCTTACCACATGTTCGATACGGCAGGCATCTTCCTCAGCCTTCTCATCTCCCACCCCTACGAACTGGAGAAACTGTGTAAAGATCTCGTGGCGGTAGCGGATCTCCTCGCCTGTGATACGCCCAAGCTCTGTAAGGGTGATGTTTTCCCGCTTTTCGGCAGGAAGGATATATCCGTGAAGCTCCATCTGTCTGAGATAATAGCTGACTTCTCTTCTGGTGAGATCCATGCCTTTGCAGATCTCTCCCAGAGAGATGGTTGTCCCTCTGCTTGAAAGCTCCATAAAAAGTTCCAGCATGTCCTCCTCGGTCTCCCGTCTGGAGGATGGCATATTCTGGCCTGTTCCGGCTGCCAGTTCCTGTTTTGGAAGAGTCATAATGGTTTTCCTCCGTAAATCCTGATGTTAGTTCGATCTAATTTATTATACGGAGGGGGATATTGCTTGTCAACCTGATGAAACAAATTTCAAAAAAATACGGAGGGCTGCTGCAGGGATAAACAGCAATCCTCCGTGTAAATGATCGGATTTTTATATTTCTTTTGTGACCGTTTTCAGCCACTCTTTTTCTTCGTCCGAAAGGTATGGTGAGATATTTTTGTATACCAGTTGGTGGTACTGATTAAGAAGTCTGCGTTCCCGGGAATCCATCTGGGACGGGTCAATACCATCCAGATCAAAAGGAACCATGGTAAGAGGTTCAAACTCCATAAACTGGCCATATGCGGTTTTGGGGCCTTTTTTGCAGACGATCAGGTTCTCATGACGGATACCGAATTCATTTTCTGCATAGTATCCCGGTTCATCGGAGGTGATCATACCTTCCTCAAGAACAGGTGCCGGCCTGTCTGCCGGGTTTTTCCAGCGGAAGCTCTGGGGGCCTTCATGTACGTTGAGAAGGTAACCCACACCGTGGCCTGTGCCGTGGTTATAGTCCTCTCCCATTTCCCATAAAGGACCTCTGGCAATGGCATCCAGGTTAAGTCCGGTACAGCCGTAGCGGAATTTTGCTGCGGAAAGGTTAAGATGACCTCTTAAAACGGCGGTGAAATACTTTTTCTCTTTATCTGTGACCGGGCCCAATACTACAGTCCTGGTAATATCCGTAGTTCCCTCCAGATAATGTCCGCCTGTGTCCATGAGAACCATTCCCTCTGGTTTCAGAGGGACGGAAGTTTCCTCAGTGGCACTGTAATGGACAATGGCTCCGTGAGTTCCGTATGCGATAATGGGATCAAAACTGTTATCCAGAAAATGAGGCTGTTCTTTGCGGAATCCGTACAGTTTGTCTGCGGCACTGAGTTCTGTGATCTCCTCTTTTCCCACATGGGTTTTCAGCCAGTAGATAAAACGGGTCATGGCAACACCGTCACGGATGTGGGCAGTCTTTTCGTTGGCTACTTCCACAGGATTTTTGATGGCCTTGGGAAGCAGGGTCAGATTTTCACCGCTGATAACACGGACTTCTTCAGGGAGATTGCTGATCAGACGGCTGTTTACATGATTTCTGGAAAGATATACAGTTTTGTCGGAAGGGATGGTCTGTACATAGGTGTAGATATCGTTGTACGGGTGGAAAATACCCCCTTCTTTTTGAAGGGATTCCCTGAGTGTTTGGGGAAATGCCTTTTCTTCTGCAAAAAGATGGATATTCTCCTGTGTCATGATCAGGTAGGAAAGCACTACCGGACAGCAGTGGATATCATTTCCACGGATGTTGAGAAGCCATGCAATGTCGTCAAGGGAAGTGAGGATAAAAAGATCGGCCCCCTTTTCCTGAAGGCTTCTGCGGATCCGGCTGCATTTATCTGCTCTTGTCTCTCCCGCCCATTTCACATCCAGTTCCATGACCGGTTCGCAGGAAAGAGAAGGACGGTCTTCCCAGATCTCGCCGATAAGGTCTTCATTTACGGAAAAACGGATATTTTTTCCGGCAGTGAGAGCCTTCAGTGTGTCCGCCTGCGCTCCGCTTACTGTGCGGCCGTCAAATCCAAGGCACATACCGTCTTTTAAGTTGTTTTTAAGAAACTGGTGGATGGTCGGGACTCCCGGTTCTCCCATTTTGTAGAGGGTGATCCCGGTTCCCTTAAGCTGGTCTGCAGCCTGAATAAAATATCTGCCGTCTGTCCAGAGCCCTGCACTGTCTTTCATAATGACGGCGGTTCCTGCGGAACCTGTGAAACCTGTGATATATTTTCTACATTTAAAGTAATCGCCCACATATTCGGAACCGTGAAAATCATCGGTGGGAACCAGATATGCGTCAATGTTTTTTTCGCTCATTTTTGCTCTTAGAGCTTCCAGTCTCTTAGGTACTGTCATAACTTTACGCCTCCTCTGTGTAGTTATTTCTAATGGCAAAGCCATGATCCATAGGGCCGCTGCCTTTTCCAAGATCCAGCATGGCTGCAAGGGCACCGGATATGTAGTCCTTGGCACGGTTTACTGATTCTTCCATGGAATAGCCTTTGGCAAGGTTGGAGGCGATTGCAGAGGAAAGGGTACAGCCGGTTCCGTGGGTATTGGGATTATCGATCCGTTTTCCCTCAAACCAGCGATAAGCTCCCTCTTCGTAAAGAAGGTCGTTGGCATCGTTAAGTTTATGGCCACCTTTGCACAGTACAGCACAGTTATATTTTTCAGATACCTGTCTGGCTGCTTCGATCATATCTTCCGGGGTTTTGATCTTCATTCCTGTAAGAACTTCAGTTTCCGGAATATTGGGAGTGAGAAGGTCTGCAAGAGGAAAAAGCTCTTCTTTCAGTACATCTACGGCTTCCTTGCTTATAAGCCTGGCTCCGCTGGTGGCTACCATAACCGGGTCTACCACAATATTGGCTGCCTTATACTGACGGAGCTTCGCTGCAATGACACGGATCAGGTCGCTTTCGGAAACCATTCCGATCTTGACTGCATCCGGAAAAATATCTGTAAAAATACTGTCCAGTTCCTGGGAAAGGAATTGGGGAGTGGTATTTTGAATGGCTGTGACACCGGTGGTATTCTGAGCGGTCAGTGCTGTGATGGCGCTCATGGCATAGACACCGTTTGCCATCATAGTCTTGATATCGGCCTGGATTCCCGCTCCTCCGCTGGAATCGCTGCCTGCGATGGTTAATGCTGTTTTCATGATATAACCCTCCATTTATTATAAAATCAAAAACGCGGATATGCTGAAAAAGGCATATCCGCATGGTGTTCATTTTTACATGGTGTATGTCCACTTTAGTGTATTATAGCCTGTTGGCAGGGGAAATGCAACCGAGAGTTATTCTTTCCCGTTAAAACAGTATGTACACACTTTGCATGGTTCAATTCCGATAGATTCCAGAAGATCATCCAGTCTGTGATAGCGAAGGGTTGTAAAATTCTGCATCTTGCAGATATCCTGTACCATCTGCTCGTATTTTTCGGTAGTAGGATCTGCATATTCGTCCAGAATTTCCTGTGGACAGTCAGCGCCCTCTCTCTTTTCGATGACCTGGCGGGCGATCAGCTCCATCTCGGACTTGGAACGGGAGAAATTCAGGTATTTGCAGCCGTACATAATAGGCGGGCAGGCAGGTCTTACATGAACTTCTTTTGCACCGCTTCTGTACAGGAACTCGGTTGTCTCCCTAAGCTGGGTTCCACGTACAATGGAATCGTCAATAAGAAGAAGTTTTTTGTCCTTGATCAGCGCACGTACCGGGATCAGTTTCATCTTGGCAATGAGGTTACGCTGGTTCTGATTGGTTGGCATAAAAGATCTTGGCCAGGTTGGTGTATATTTAATGAATGGTCTTGCATAGGGAATGCCGGATTCATTGGCGTATCCGATAGCATGAGCGATACCGGAGTCCGGAACACCGGCTACAATATCCGGGTGAACAGAATCTCCGTCTCTTTTTGCAAGCATGCTTCCACAGCGGTAACGCATCTCCTCTACGTTTACTCCTTCATAAGAGGCTGTAGGATATCCGTAGTAAACCCAGAGGAAAGAACAGATCTTCATTTTTTTACCCGGCTCTACCAGGGTTTTCACACTGTCCGGGGTTACGAATACAATTTCGCCAGGTCCCAGTTCCTTATAATCTTCATAGCCCAGGTTGATGTAAGCATGGCTTTCAAAGGAAAGACAGTAGGAACCTTCTTTGTGTCCGATCTCAACAGGAGTTCTTCCCATTTTGTCGCGGGCTGCGTAGATTCCGTCTTTTGTCATAAGAAGCAGTGTCATGGAACCGTCGATCAGCTCCTGTACATACTGGATTCCTTCTACAAAATTGTCTTTTTCACAGATCAGGGCCGCGATCAGTTCCGTCACATTAACTGTTCCGTTGGTCATCTCCTGAAAATGTACCTTGGTGGTGTTATACATCCGCTGTAACAGTTCATCATAGTTATTGATCTTTCCCACAAAGGTCAGGGCAAAGCTTCCGATCCGTGAGCTGAAAAGAAGCGGCTGCGGTTCATAGTCGGAAATACAGCCGATACCCATATTTCCTTTCATGGAACCTACATCGCTGTCAAATTTTGTACGGAAAGGTGTGTTTTCTATGTTGTGAATGGCACGGTCAAATCCATGTTCGCCGTAAACCGCCATACCTCCTCGGCGGGTTCCAAGATGGGAATGATAATCCACTCCGTAAAAAAGCTCCAGTACGCAGTCTTCTTTTGACGCTACTCCAAAAAATCCACTCATAATGTGCTCCTCTCTGCATCCATAAATTCATCCGTTATGTTCATGCATCCGATAATCGCTATCAGTATAGCATAAGAAGCCGGAAAATAACAATCAATTCACAGGATATTCCGGCTTTTTCAGAATTAATTATAATGCTATAAGAAGAGTTTATAAGCCATGGAAATATCAGGTAAGGGAGACCATGTGGCCGAAGTAATAGAATCCCTTGCAGGTATCAAGACTTACTTTTACATATTTGCCGATCAGATCTTTATCTCCCGGGAAATGTACCAGAAGATTGTGTTCTGTTCTTCCTGTGAGGGTGCCTTTTTCACGGTTCTCATCTTCCACCAGGATCTCCTGAACGGTTCCTGTAAAACGTGCGGAGTTTTCACGGCCCTTTTCCTGGACAAGGGCAAGAAGGCGGCTGAAACGGTCTTTTACAACATCCTCGGGTATCTGATCTTCCATGCCTGCAGCGGGTGTACCGCTTCGTTTGGAATAGATGAAGGTAAAGGCTGTGTCATAATTTGCCTTTCTGACCACATCCAGTGTCTCCTGGAAGTCCTCTTCTGTCTCTCCCGGAAAGCCTACCATGATATCTGTGGTAAGTGAAATGTCCGGGATGGCTTTGCGGATCTTGGCTACCAGTTCCAGATATTTCTCTTTGTCATAGCGGCGGTTCATTACTTTCAGAACTCTGCTGCTTCCGGACTGCAGCGGCAGGTGAAGGTGGTGGCAGATCTTACGGCTGTCTGCCATTACCTGGATCAGTTCATCGGAAAGATCCTTCGGGTGTGAGGTCATAAAACGGATACGACGGAGGCCGTCGATCTTTTCCACTTCTTTAAGAAGCTGGGCAAAAGTAACCGGTGTTTCCAGAGTCTTGCCGTAGGAATTTACATTCTGTCCAAGGAGCATGATCTCTGTGACACCGTCTGCCACCAGTTCCTCGATCTCCCGGATAATGGCCTGTGGCTCACGGCTTTTCTCACGGCCCCGGACATAAGGCACAATGCAGTAGCTGCAGAAATTGTTGCAGCCGAACATAACACTTACACCGGTCTTAAAAGGATATTTTCTGGATGTGGGCATTCCCTCCACGATCTCATCTGATTCCTTCCAGATATCGATGATCTGGTCGTCAGTCTGAAGTGTGCGGTAAAAAAGTTCAGGGAACTTATGGATGTTGTGGGTTCCGAATACAAGGTTCACGTATTTGTAATCTTTGCTGATCTTCTCCACCACATGATGTTCCTGCATCATGCAGCCAAAAAGAACGATCTTCATATCCGGGTGATTGCGCTTGATGCTCTTTAAGTGGCCGAGATGTCCGTAGATCTTCTGGTTGGCATTCTCTCTTACTGTACAGGTGTTAAATACCACAGCGTCTGCCTCTTCCGTATCTACCATTTCATAGCCCATCTTCTGCATGATGGCTGCAATGGATTCTGTCTGGATAGAGTTCATCTGGCAGCCTTCGTTCTGGATATGGAAGGTTGGACGGCGGGTACTCCTGGATTTCAGCAGTTCCCTGCATTTCTCTATATACTGAAGCTGGATCTCAGTTTCTTTATTCTGGCTCAAATCAATTCCTCCAAATAATTAATTATATAAAAAATTTCATCAGACAATATCAGACGGGAGTTCCATAAGCTCCCGTCTGATATATCATACAGAATTTACAGTTGTCTGTCAAAGAGTTTTTAGAGCAGCGGTGCAAAAACTCTCAGCACGTTCTGCATGGCGCGTACAGCAATACTGCGGCCACGGCAGAATTCCAGGTCAATGGGATGGCAATATTCCAGTGTCTCTGTGAAATCATCCCGGATATCTGTGATCACATCATTTCCGTACATCCATACTCCGTCCTCAAAGTGAAGATACAGGCTTCGATAATCCAGATTGATGGTTCCCACAACACCTACTTTGTCATCACATACAAAAGACTTGGCATGGAGAAATCCAGGTTGATATTCGTAGATCTTTACTCCCGCTTCCAGAAGCTGCTGATAATAGGACTGGGTGAGAAGAAATACCATCTTTTTATCCGGGATACCAGGTGTCATGATGCGGACATCTACGCCGTTTTTGGCAGCCAGACAAAGGGCTGTCATCATTTCATTATCAATAATGAGGTACGGAGTACAGATGTATACATAATGTTTGGCACGGTTGATGATATTTAAGTATACATTTTCGCCTACTACTTCACCGTCAAGCGGTGAGTCGCAGAAAGGCTGTACATAACCGGTTCCCTCAAATGGCTCCGGGTGATATCTGTGAGGAAGGTATTTTCCAAAATCCGTGGACGTATCTTCACGGTTTACGATGCCCCACATATAAAGGAACATTGCAGTCATGTTCCAGACTCCCTCTCCCTTAAGCATGACGGCTGTGTCTTTCCAGTGGCCAAAACGGTTGCGCTGGTTGATGTACTCATCTGCCAGATTAATGCCTCCTGTAAATCCGGTCCAGCCGTCGATCACACAGATCTTGCGGTGGTCACGGTTGTTCTGGATAATATTCAGGATAGGGCGGAACTGATTGAATACCTGGCATTTGATACCACGCTGCCTTAAATTTTTGTAATAGGTATAAGGCAGAGTTGTGACACAGCCGAATCCATCGTAGATAAGACGGACATCCACACCCTCCTTTGCCTTACGTTCCAGGATGTTCAGGATCGTCTCCCACATAACGCCGTTGTTGATGATAAAATACTCTATAAAGATATAATGTTTTGCCTGCTCAAGTTCACGGACCAGAACAGGGAACATGTCGTCACCTACCTGGAAGTATTCCGCAGAAGTATTCTGGTGAACCGGATATCTGGAATAACTCCAGATATACTGGGACTGTCTGTACATGGAAATATCTTCGTTGTACAGATTTTCCCTGGTTTCCTCAGAACCTTCAAGATACTCGGATGTTTCACTGATCAGTTTCTGGTACTGATTCTCCATGATAGTTCCGAGTCTTGATTTACCAAAGAGAACATAAAGGGAAACTCCAAGAATGGGAAATACCAGGATCAGCATGGTCCAGGCAAGCTTGTAGGAAGGATTGATCTTCTGGTTGACGATCCACAGGACAACCAGAACACCAAGTGCCTGCATACTGATGGAAACCCATCTGGAATATTCCATAATCCTGAAAATGGCGATCAGCAGCCAGGCAATCTGCAGGATAAGAGCAAGGGCAACATAGAAAATTCGGTTAAACAAAAGTTTAAAAAGAGTTTTAAGCGGTTTTATGATCAGATTCATACTTTTTCCTTTTTACTTTCCTTTTAACTAAAAATCCCTGACTTAAAAAGCCAGGGATTTTTTGCGCACAATTAATTATATTTACGTTTTCTTGCGGCTTCAGATTTTTTCTTACGACGAACGCTTGGCTTCTCGTAATGCTCTCTCTTACGGATTTCCTGCTGGATTCCCGCCTTAGCACAGCTTCTCTTGAATCTGCGAAGAGCGCTATCTAAAGTCTCGTTCTCTTTTACGATAACGTTTGACATAGACTCACACCTAACCTCCCTCCAGTTGTAGATTGTGCTAAAATACAACTGTCTGGGTATTTTTCTTGCACGAGTGTTATTATATAGCATAACAACTGCTTTCGTCAACATCTTTTTCGATTTTTATGAAAAAAATGTCAAAACTGTAAATCACGCACAACTTTGTTATTTTGTGAGCTGCTTTTCAAGGATTCCGGCTGCTGCGTCCATAGCTTCCTGAGCTTTTTCCGGATTCTTTCCGCCGGCCTGTGCCATATTCGGACGTCCGCCGCCGCCACCGCCAACGATAGCTGCCACTGCTTTGATCAGGTTTCCTGCATGAGCGCCTGCTTTCTGAGCTGTGTCAGTTGCCATTGCAAGAAGATTAACCTTGCCGCCGTTTACTGCAGCAAGAAGTACAACACCCTCGCCAAGCTGCTCTTTCAGTTTGTCGCCAAGGTCTCTGAGACCGTTCATATCAACACCTTCAACTTTGGCTGCAAGGAGCTTTACGCCGCTTACTTCAACGACTTTGTCCATGACATCGCCAAGTGCACTCTGGGCAGCTTTGCTCTTGAGGGATTCATTTTCACTCTGAAGAGCCTTTACCTCAGCCTGAAGATGACCGATCTTTTCTACAACCTCAGATGTATTGGCCTTTAATGCTTTTGCTGCCTCATGAAGAAGCTCTTCCTGCTTTCTGTAGTATTCGATAACTGCCTTGCCGGTAAGTGCCTCAATACGGCGGACACCGGCTGCGATACCAGATTCGGAAACGATCTTAAAGAGCATGATGGAGCTTGTATTCTTTACATGAGTACCACCACAGAGCTCTTTGGAAAAGTCTCCCATGGATACCACACGTACCTTCTGGTCATATTTCTCACCGAAAAGAGCCATAGCTCCGGATTTCTTGGCTTCTTCCACATCCATGACATCTGTATGGACATCAAGACCTGCCTGGATCTCTTTGTTTACAAGATCCTCTGCAGCCTGGATCTCCTCAGCCGTCATAGCCTGGAAATGAGCAAAGTCAAAACGAAGTCTGTCAGGTGTTACAAGAGAACCTTTCTGCTCTACATGAGAACCAAGAACTGTTTTCAGTGCTTTCTGAAGAAGATGTGTTGCACTGTGGTTCTTCTCGGTATCCTTTCTTGCATCCTCGTTTACTTTCAGGGATACAGTCTCACCTGTGGAGATCATGCCGGACTCCATATATCCTACGTGACCGAATTTGCCGCCGCGGAGTTTGATGGTATCCTCAACAACAAATTTACCGTTCGCAGTCTCGATCACACCGGTATCACCTTCCTGTCCACCCATTGTTGCATAGAAAGGAGTCTGCTCTACAAATACGGTACCCTTCTGTCCTTCTGTGAGAGAATCCACGAGCTCTGTTTCTGTGGTAAGGACAGTTACTTTTGAGTCAAATGTCAGATGATCGTAGCCGACGAATTCTGTTGTTACATTGACGTCGATATCATCGTATACAGTTGCGTCTGCACCCATATAGTTGGTTACTTCACGGGCTGTACGGGCCTTGACTCTCTGCTCTTCCATGGCTTTCTGGAAGCCTTCCTCGTCAATGCCATAACCTTTTTCCTCAAGGATCTCCTTTGTAAGGTCAAGAGGGAATCCGTAAGTATCATAAAGTTTGAATGCGTTGTCACCGGAAAGAGTTTTCTCGCCGGCTTTCTTCATATCCTCTTCCATATCGGAAAGGATGCGGAGTCCCTGGTCGATAGTCTTGTTGAACTGGTTCTCCTCGTTTGTAAGAACACGGAAGATGAACTCTTTTTTCTCCTCAAGCTCCGGATATCCGGCTTTGGAGCTCTCGATCACCTGTGCACTTAATTTTGCAAGGAAAGTGCCCTCAATGCCAAGAAGACGTCCGTGACGTGCTGCGCGGCGGATCAGACGGCGGAGGACATATCCACGTCCCTCATTTGTGGGCATGATTCCATCGGAGATCATAAATGTTGCAGAACGGATATGGTCTGTGATCAGACGGATGGAAACATCGTCTGCGTAATTTTTCTCATATTCCTTATGTGCGATCTCGCATACAAGATTACGAAGTGCACAGATTGTATCTACATCAAAAATAGAATCTACATCCTGAACAACTACAGCAAGTCGTTCAAGTCCCATACCGGTATCGATGTTCTTCTGCTTCAGTGTTGTGTAGTTTCCGTTTCCATCGTTCTCGAACTGTGTGAAAACGTTGTTCCATACTTCCATGTAACGGTCACAGTCACAGCCTACCGTACATCCCGGTTTGCCACAGCCGTATTTCTCGCCACGGTCATAGTAAATCTCAGAACATGGACCGCATGGACCTGCTCCGTGCTCCCAGAAGTTGTCTTCTTTTCCGAAACGGAAAATACGTTCAGACGGGATTCCGACCTCTTTGTTCCAGATATCGAATGCTTCATCATCATCCAGATAAATGGACGGATAAAGACGGTTTGCATCAAGGCCTACAACCTCTGTAAGGAACTCCCAGGACCAGTGGATGGCTTCTCTCTTGAAGTAGTCACCAAAAGAGAAGTTTCCAAGCATCTCAAAGAATGTACCGTGACGTGCGGTTTTACCTACGTTTTCGATATCTCCTGTACGGATACATTTCTGGCAGGTTGTCACTCTTGTTCTCGGTGGTTTCTCAGCACCTGTGAAATATGGTTTCAGCGGAGCCATACCTGCGTTGATCAGCAGAAGACTCTTATCTCCCTGCGGAACCAGGGAAAAGCTTTTCATTACAAGATGGCCCTTGCTTTCCATAAAATCAAGGAACATCTTACGAAGTTCGTTCACTCCGTATTTTTTCATGTTGTTATCCTCCTTGTGTCAGCCCCTCCTGACAGCATTTCCGGAAAATCATGGGTCTATTCCGGAAATGCCACAGCTACGGGAAATTATTTTACACAGATCTTTTTGAATTTCTTTTTGCCTCGCTTAAGAACGATTCCGTCCCCTGCAAAAGCGTCTTTCTCAACTGTGTGGTAGATATCTGTGATCTTCTCACCATCGATGGATACACCACCCTGCTGGATCGCACGGCGTCCCTCGGAACGGCTTGGTACCAGTTCTGCTTTTACAAGAAGTGTGATCAGGTCGATTTTTCCTTCCTCATCAAAATCTTCCTCTGTAAGCTCGGTTGTGGGCATATGAGAAGTATCTGCACCTGAGAACAGTGCACGGGCACCCTCCTGTGCTTTCTTGGCTTCCTCCTCACCGTGCACAAGCTCTGTAAGCTGGTATGCAAGGATCTCTTTTGCCTTATTCAGGTCGCTGCCCTCCCATTTGGCCATCTCATCGATCTCCTCAAGCGGAAGGAATGTAAGAAGACGCATACATTTAATAACATCTGCATCGTCCACATTTCTCCAGTACTGGTAGAAATCAAACGGTGATGTCTTGTTCGGATCAAGCCATACAGCTCCGGACTGTGTTTTTCCCATTTTTTTGCCCTCGGAGTTGAGAAGCAGTGTGATGGTCATGGCATAGGCATCCTTGCCAAGTTTACGGCGGATCAGCTCAGTTCCGCCAAGCATGTTGCTCCACTGGTCATCACCGCCGAACTGCATGTTGCAGCCGTATTTCTGATACAGCATGTAAAAGTCATAGCTCTGCATGATCATATAGTTGAATTCCAGGAAGCTTAATCCTCTCTCCATACGCTGTTTGTAGCACTCTGCGGTCAGCATACGGTTTACGGAAAAGTGAGCGCCTACCTCACGGAGAAGCTCTACATAGTTAAGGTTCATAAGCCAGTCAGCATTGTTTACCATAAGAGCTTTTCCATCAGAGAAATCGATGAAACGGCTCATCTGCTGCTTGAAGCAGTCGATATTGTGCTGGATGGTCTCTTTTGTCAGCATCTGACGCATATCGGTCCTTCCGGATGGGTCACCGATCATTCCTGTTCCGCCGCCAAGAAGGGCGATCGGACGGTTTCCTGCCATCTGCAGCCTTTTCATCAGGCAAAGAGCCATGAAGTGACCTACATGAAGACTGTCTGCCGTAGGGTCAAAGCCAATATAAAATGTAGCTTTCCCGTTATTTACCATCTCTTTGATCTCGTCTTCGTCTGTAACCTGTGCGATCAGGCCACGTGCTTTCAGTTCTTCCCAAACTGTCATTGTTCTTTCCTCCTGTATAGCTTTTAATTTTACATGTTAATATAAAATTTATATTTTACAGTATCAGCGTAAAAAATAAAAATGCCCGGTTCCTGTCCGTTTAGGACGAGAACCGGGTCCCGCGTTACCACCTAAATTTACAGAAAATTCGCATTCCCTGCCTCATAAAGTGAATCTATATCCTGTTATATCTCTGTATAATACGATATAAAACCACTTCAGCACAATAACGGGTGCTATTCCGTCGCAGCCTATCTATAATACGTTGTTAATATAAAGTTTATTATTTACAGTATTAAGTCCTGATTCGGTGCGCAGCTCCGGGATGTATTCACAGAAGTTCCACCCTGCGCCTCTCACCTGCCGGCTGCTCTCTGTGGGGTTTTCCTCAAGCTACTTCTTCCCTTCTATGCCTTTTACTATATGAAGTATACAAACTGCTTTTTTGTTTGTCAAGGAGTTTTAAATTGGCTTTGACAACTTAAAGTGACAGAATATCCCTGGAAAGGAATAAAGCGGACATTCAGATCCCCGGATCTTCGTAAAGTTCATCTCCGTCTGCGGCAGAGGTTGCAAGCTGGTCACAGCGTTCGTTTAAGGGATTGTCCGCATGGCCTTTTACCCAGTGAAAACTTACCTGATGTGGTTCCTTTGCTTTGAGAAGTCGTTTCCACAGATCCACATTTTTGACATCTTCATTTCTGCCACGCTTCCAGTTCTTTTTAAGCCAGGAATCGATCCAGTGCTGGTTAAAGGCATCCACCAGATATTTGGAATCCGAATAAAGATCCACCTGGCAGGGGCGTGTGAGAGCTTCCAGCGCAACAATGGCTGCCATCAGCTCCATGCGGTTGTTGGTTGTTTTTCTGTATCCTCCGGAAAGTTCTCTTTCGTGGAGCTGGCCTTTGGTATCCACATACTGAAGGACTGCGCCATAACCTCCCGGACCGTCAGGATTTCCTCTGGCTGCGCCATCTGTATAGATTTTTACCTGCATAATAGTTCTCCTTTTTTATGTTGTTTATACTGTGTCTGTGCCGGACAGAGCTTTCCAGACACCGGTGGACTGGAAGGTGGCTGCTGCTTCTGTGGCACTTTTTACAAGCTTTGGATCATATCCCAGCATATCCAGAAGGCGGATGGCGTTTCTGGTTGTGGCAGGACCTTTCTGAAGAAGGTAGTTAAATACTACCTCATGATCCCGGATCTCCTCTTCAAAATGATAGTTACTGTAGATTCCATCCAGGATATAGGTAAGCTCGATATCGTGAGTTGCAGCAAAGGCAAGCACATGTTTTTTGGTCAGTTCCTTCAGGATTCCTGAAGATGCTGCAATACGTTCAATTGTGTTGGTTCCGCGAAGAACTTCATCTACAATACACAGAAGTGGTTCTTCTTTTGTACTTTCATCCAGTATTCTTTTCAGGGAGCGGATCTCCACAATGAAATAACTCTCTCCTCTTTCCAGATCATCCCTCAGTGCCATGGAAGTCATTACTTTGAGAAACGGCATGGTACAGCTCTTACAGGTACAGGTATTGACTGTCTGGGCAAGAATACTGTTTATGGCAATATTTTTGAGAAAGGTGGATTTGCCGGAGGCGTTGGATCCTGTGATAAGGATTCCACCGGAAGCATCTATGCTGTTTGCAACAGGTTCTGATATCAGCGGATGGTAAAGTCCCTCTGCGCTCAGTCGGACCGGTTCCCCCTTATGATATGAGATAAAATCCGGTGTGCACCATATGGGAAGGGTATGTCGGAAAGATGCTATGGAAATGGCTGCATCCAGCTCACCCATATTGTCGATCAGTGACATGATCTCCGGAGATTTGTCCTGTACTTCTTTCAGAATGGAATTATAAAAAAGAATATCTATATGGAAGACCATGCGTATATAACTTAAAACAAGCTGTAAGGGATCTCCGGAATCTGCATTTTTTCCTGTGAGAAAAATAGCCTTCCGGCGGAATTTTACAAATGATCGCCGGCTTTTGTCAATGGCATCCATCTGTTTTTTTACTTCCGGCCACTTTACAGTTTTAAACTGGTCTGCTGTATCCAACATTCTCATAAGGCGGCTAAAACATTCCATATACACATCAATGATCCCGGAGGCAGAACTTCCATAGTAAATTGCCACATTTACAGTCATAAAGCAGAAAAACAGAAGAAAACCTGCCAGAGGATTGAGAGGAAGGATCATCAGAAGGCTGATAAGTAATGCTGCCAGCATGATTATGTGTACAGGAAGGGATATTTTCGGCGCATCATTCAGTGCAAGGATCGTATCTGCAAGAGAACCAAGGCGGGTTTTGCCGATTCCGGACAGCATAAGCTGCATCTGGCTCCGTTCTTTTTCATGGGACTCAAAAAATGTGATAAGCTTTTCACGTTCGCGGATCTCTTTTCTGGAAAAAAGAGGCCTGCGCAGCATTTCATAGAGAACATCTTCTCCGGGGGAGGACATGGTCTGATTCATCATCATAAAGATCCGGTCCATATCAAGGTCATTCCAGGTGATGTCATCAATACAGAATTCCCCATCCATTTTGCGTCGGAAATAGTGGGAAATCTGATCCAGCTCATCCCTGGAATATTCTCTATCCGGAGCTGTTCCGAAAATCCGCCGGATCCGGCGCTCCTGGGTCATCTTCCATTTGTGATTGTTCCATGCCATTAAAAGGATGAACAGCAGAATGATTCCTGCTGTCCATAAAATGACGGATAAATATGGATTCATATTTTCCTCCTGTCATACCCAGTCTACAAAGAATGTGTGGTCTTTGTAAACTTCATATTTGACTTTGCTGAAGTTCAGAGGCTGCCTCTTAAAGGAACTGTTCATCATAAAATACATATAATTAAAGTCCTTCGCCTTAAAGCCGGTGATCTTTCGTGGAGTTTTGCTGGTAACATATTTGTTAAAGATCGTCATGGCAGCCCGGGCTGCTTTAAAAGCCTGGGTGCGGTTCTCCCACTGGCCACTTAGTCTTTTCCTGAGTGCTCCGTCACGGACTACACTGTACTGCGCCTGTGTGGTTCCGGGAATAGCCTCGTAGATCACGCCACGGATGGTAGACGGAAACTCCTTGTCTGACTTGATCGTTCGGTTTAAAACGCACATTGCAACTGCTTCCATCCCGTAAAGTCCCTGATCTCCTGCTTCAGATTCACAGAGTGCTGCCAGAAGAGTTTCATCTGAGACCTTGCCGTTGGCGATTCCGGAATGGGAGGAATATTCTTTGACCATGGTATAATAGCGGCTGTTCTTGCTGTCGTATATCTTTACTGTACTTCCATTGTTAATGGTGGCTTTCTTCGGTGTGGCCACACCGTTGCTGTCTATGGTATAAGTAGTGCCGTTTACTGTAACCGTGGTGCTTTTTTTCAGGAGACCACTGGTATCAAAATAGTAATATTTCCCCGCAATATTGCGAAGTCCTGTGAGCATCTGTCCTGTGTCCTGTTTGAAATATCGTTTACCGGCCCTGAAGCTGACCCACTTGGTGGCCATATAGCATTTACTGGTGAAATAACGTTTGACACCTTTGCTGTCTACGAGGAATTTCATTTTTGCAGCGATACCGCTTGTACTGTAGAAATAGTATTTTTTTCCATCCAGTGTCAGCCATTTGGTAGCCATATATCCGGTGGACGGGTTAAAGTAACGCTGGTTGCCCTTGCTGTCCTTCAGCCATCCGGTAACCATGGCTCCGGATTTGCTTGTAAAATAACGCTTGCCTTTGCTGTCCTTGGTCCAGCCTTTTACCTGTACACCGGTTGTCTTGTTGAAATAATATTTCCTTCCGTTCAGCGTAAGCCAGCCTTTCTGTTTGGTGCCGTCCTTCTTTATGTAGTAGGTCTTGCCGTTTATAGTCTTAAAACCGGCTGTAGCAGCCTGAACCTGTGTGGAAGTACCCAGAAAAATCCCTCCCGCACACAGCATCAGAACAAGAATCCATACTTTCCATAAAGAATTGTTTCTGAAACTTTTCATAAATTTCCCCATTTCCTTGCGATTTCCGACAAATATGTCGAATTTGTTTCAAAAATTACAAAAGTGTTACATTGACTTTATTATAAAGGACATGGATGTTCCTGTCAAGTTTGGCATTTTCTGTGTCAGGATCCGGGACAGGCACCAATCTGACAGGTAAGCATATGATGGAGTGTAAAACAAATTTGGAGGCTTGTAAATGAGCGATTTAACAGCAACAAACTGCGGATGTGGATGTAATGATAACTGCGGCTGGGGAGGCGGATTTTTAAACGGTAACGGAAATTCCTGCAGTTGTATCCTGTGGATCATCATTCTTATGTGCTGCTGTGGCAATGGCGGAGGATGCAATAACGGATGCAATAATGATAACTGCTGGATCATCATTCTCCTTCTTCTGTGCTGTGGAGGAAATTCCTGTGGCTGTGGAAACTCCTGTGGCTGCGGAAATAACGGCTGTGGCTGCTGATATAGGCCTGTAGAAAAAAAGCCCGGCTGTGATCATATGGGGCAGGGGATCAACTCCTCTGCCCTTTCTGCCTGTGTGTTTGTTCCTGTTGCTTTTGCTGATCCATTTTTTTCTGTCTTAAACATTCCAGATCAATCTCGTAAAATGCGTTGCCATCAATAACAAGTTTTTCTTTTTTATCTGTTTTATTCTCCATATATCCACCTGATTTTTTATTATATAATTATAGTATGATGCCCGGGATAAAAGGTATTTTTGCTGTGACAGGCATAATCTTTTGTATGGATACATAGAATTCAGGAAAAAGGATTTTTTTATGGAACAGGAGCCAATTGCAAGGACTGCCCTAGATGAAATGGTCCAGACGGACAGAAATCAGCTTATGAAAGCTATGGTTCCCTATCTTCCACCTGAGGGTCAGCGTTTTATTTCCGTGTACGCCAAGGCACAGGAATTTATGAACACTATGGCTGTTTTTTCCGGAAACAGGCCGCGTCCGGAAATGACTGCAGCAGCTCTTCCCAATATGGAACCGGTGGAAATGCTCAATGATCTCAGAAGATTTTGCAGCGACAAAAACCGCAGACAGATCGATCAGATCACCAGCCTTCTGGCAACCATACAGCTTCTCAAAATGGTAAATGAAGAGAACGGGGAGGAGGAACCTCATGAGTGAAGACTGGAAAGAGAATCCAAAGCTTGAGGGGATCGATCCTCAGAAGCTGCAGCTTCTTCAGAATCTGGCAGATCAGGGTCTGGGAAAAAATCCTTCCCAGCTTCTGCCTTTTCTTATGAATGCTGCATCCCAGGGGCAGAAAGCAGGTTTGAATTTTGACCAGAACGAGATTGGAATGATACTGGAAGTATTGAAAATGGGTAAATCTCAGGCAGAGATCGCAAAACTTGACCGTATCGTCAGCCTGATGCAGATGATACGGCATTAGGGCTATACTATTGCAGAAACTGCTGCTTTTCCCGGAAAAAACGGGAAAGTGCAGCAGTTTTTTATATCATAGGAAATTACTCCGTAATGTTCCAATGACATAAAAAAGTGTCCTTTTTCCATTTATAATTTTTTTACATATAATCTATAGATTTCTGCCTTAAATTTTTCTGCTTGTTTTGATAAAATTTTATCATTTTTTTCTTTTTTATTATGCCGGTATATGTTATACTGTGTCTGATAATGAATGATATGCAAAATAGGGTTTTATGCGTCAAGTGTTCAGTGAATGGGGAGTTGTCACTGAAACGAAAAGTACGTCTTACGGTATGGAACCCGCACCCGTTGCAGCAATATAAGAGGATATCTCATATTGTGTAGGGCTTTTTTCGACATACGTTCTATAACAATGGAGATATCTTTTTTTGTGCGCAAAAAACAAAAAGACAGTCTCCGGATCATGTGATTAAATTAACAAATGGAGGTTGCTATTATGGTAGATAAGGCAAAGGTAGAACAGGCGATCCGCCTTCTTCTTGAGGGAATCGGTGAAGATGTAAACCGTGAGGGACTTCTTGATACTCCCAATCGTATTGCACGTATGTGTGAGGAAATTTACGGAGGTCTTGATGAGGAGGCGGATGTACATCTTCAGAAACAGTTTCAGGTTGAGAATAATGAGATGGTCCTGGAAAAGGATATCACATTTTATTCCATGTGTGAGCATCATCTGATGCCTTTTTACGGCAAGGCTCACCTGGCATATATTCCAAACGGCAGAGTTACAGGTTTAAGCAAGCTGGCACGTACTGTGGATACCTATGCAAGAAGACCTCAGATCCAGGAGCGTCTTACTGTACAGATCGCAGATGCACTGGAACGTACTCTGGCACCCAAGGGAATCATGGTAATGCTGGAAGCGGAACATACCTGTATGACCATGCGTGGCATCAAGAAACCGGGAAGCAAAACAGTAACAGTTGTCACCAGGGGTGAATTTAAGGAAAATACAGAGCTTCAGAAGCAGTTTCTTGCAATGGTGAAAGACTGATGAAGGAAGCGGTAAATATGGAGCGGGTAAATGCCATCTGGCATCATCCCCTTTATCAGGAAGAACTGAAAAAACTTCTGTCTCTGGAATCAGACCGGGTATTCTGCAGGCATACACCGGAACATTTCATGGATGTGGCACGGCTTGCCTACATATATTCTCTGGAACAGGGAATCGCCATTTCAAGAGAGCTTATTTATGCCACCGCTCTCCTTCATGATATCGGACGTGCCAGACAGTATACTTCCGGGCTTTCACATGAGGAAGCAGGCGCCAGGATCGCGGAGCAGATCCTTACAGAGCTTGATTTTTCGGAGGAAGAGATCAAACGTATCGCCGCTGCAATCCGTGGGCACCGCTCCCAGGCAGATCAGAGTATTCTGGGACAGCTTATCTATCAGGCTGACAAAAAGTCCAGAAACTGCTTTTTATGCCCTGCAGAAAAGGAATGTTACTGGACTTTTGAAAAAAAGAATATGACTATCCAGTATTAAGGAGGCTTATGCCATGAAAATAGGAAATCGTGAATTTGATATAAAAAACAGAACATATATTATGGGAATCCTCAATGTAACACCGGATTCTTTTTCGGATGGCGGCAAATGGAACTGTATGGATCATGCCTTAAAGCATACAGAAGCCATGATCGCGGAAGGGGCTGATATCCTCGATGTAGGCGGTGAGTCCACCCGTCCGGGCCATACACCGGTTGGCGCACAGGAAGAGATCGAGCGTGTTCTTCCTGTGATCGAGGCAGTGAAGAGCCGTTTTGATATTCCCATTTCCGTAGATACATACAAAGGCTGCGTTGCAGAGGAGTCATTAAAAGCAGGTGCAGATCTGATCAATGACATCTGGGGACTGAAATATGACCCGGAGATGGCTCCTGTGATCGCAAAATATGATGCAGCATGCTGCCTTATGCATAACAAGGAAAACACAGAGTATAATAATTTTATTGTGGATATGCTTGCCGAGACACAGGAATGTGTCAACATTGCAAAAAAAGCCGGAATCAAAGATGAGCGCATTATCCTGGATCCCGGAGTAGGATTTGGCAAAACCTATGAGATGAACCTTGCAACCATGAGTCATCTTGAGCTTTTTCAGCAGCTTGGATATCCGGTACTTCTGGGAACTTCCAGAAAATCCATGATCGGTCTTGCGCTGGACCTTCCGGTAGACCAGCGTGTGGAGGGAACTCTTGCCACTTCCGTTATTGGCGTGATGAAGGGCTGTGCATTTGTGCGCGTACATGATATCAAAGAAAATAAACGTGTGATCCAGATGACAGAAGCCATTCTGGGACGCTGCTAGGAGTATTTATGGATAAAATAGAAATCAGAGATCTTGAGATATTTGCCAATCATGGAGTTTTTCCGGAGGAAAATGTCCTGGGACAGAAATTCGTTGTTTCTGCTGTGATGTATACAGATACACGTCCGGCCGGACTTAAGGATGACCTCTCCTCTTCCATCAATTACGGGGAGGTAAGCCATATGATCACAGAATTTGCATGCAAACATACGTACAAGCTTCTGGAAGCTCTGGCAGAGAATCTGGCAGAGATGCTTCTTATGAACCTGCCTTTACTGAAAAAAGTTACCCTGCGGATCGAGAAACCCTGGGCACCTGTAGGTCTTCCCCTGAAAACAGTTGCCGTGGAGATCACAAGAAGCTGGCATACCGCTTATATCGCATTTGGGTCAAATCTGGGTGATAAGAAAAAATACCTGGATGAGGGAATCAGAGGTTTAGGTGATACAAAAGGCTGTCAGATAGAGACTGTTTCCGAATATCTTGTTACAGAACCATATGGAGGTGTGGAGCAGGATGAATTTCTCAACGGAGTGCTTAAGCTGCGTACTCTTCTGCCACCGGAAGAACTCCTGGACCGTCTTCATGAGTTGGAGCAGGAAGCCAACCGGGAGCGTATTATTCACTGGGGACCACGCACTCTTGATCTGGATATCCTGTTTTACGATAATGAGATCATTGATACTCCCGATCTCCATGTTCCCCATATTGATATGGAAAACCGGGATTTTGTGCTGAAACCAATGGCTGAGATCGCACCGTATTTCAGACATCCGGTACTGAACCGTACTATCAGTCAGCTTCTGGATGAACTGGAGAAAAGATCAGCAGACTGATTTATTAAAAATTCCCCCTCATTGAGATTCTTTTCAGCTTCGTTTGAAAAGTTCTCAGTGAGGGGGATTTCTTTGTCTGTTTATTTCTTATTTTGTATTTACGGAGTTGAACTCATCAATAATCTCCTTGGAGGGTGCTTTGGTAAGAAGACTGACTACTACATTTATAACACAGGCTGTGAGAAATGCAGGAAGAAGTTCATAAATTGCCCATGCACCACCTAACTGGCTGATACCGTATTTCCAGATGAACACCATGGCACCGCCGCTGATCATTCCGGCAAGTGCGCCCTGCCAGTTGGAACGGCGCCAGAAAAGCGCAAGAAGAACTACAGGACCGAACACTGCTCCGAAGCCGGCCCATGCAAAGGAAACGATCTTAAATACAGAGCTGTCCGGATTTTTGGCAAGGAACATGGCAACTATGGCAATAAGAAGAAGTGTCACCTTATCTGCTACCATACTCTCCTTCTTTGTGCCTTTATCTTTTAAGATACTTCCAAGAAGGTCGGAAGATACTGCGGAGGATGCAGCCAGGAGCTGGGAATCCGCTGTGGACATGGTAGATGCAAGGATACCTGCAAGGATCAGTCCTGCAAGGATCGCCGGAAGTACACCATGCTTACTTAAAAGATCAGCAATCTTTACAATGATGGTTTCTGAGTTGGAGCCCTCCAGCATGGCAAGCTCACCTGCCTTGCTCATTCCAAGTCCTACCACACCGATCATAACAGCTACGATCAGTGAGATCACAACCCATGTAGATGCTACTCTTCTGGATAATTTCAGTTTGTTTTCATCCTCAATTGCCATAAAGCGAAGGAGGATGTGGGGCATTCCGAAATATCCAAGTCCCCATGCAAGCATGGAACAGATATTAAGGATCGGATAAGCCTGTTCTGTGCCGGATACCGGGTCATAGGTTGTAAACATGGTAAGATATCCGGGAAGTGATCTGGCATTATCCATTACCGCCCCCATTCCGCCGGCTGTCTCGATACCGAATACAAATACGATAACCAGTGCCACAGACATAATGATACTCTGGATAAAGTCTGTGGTGGATGCTGCCAGGAAACCGCCAAGTGTAGTGTAGCCTACAATAACCAGTGCACTGACGATCATGGCAGTGAGATAATCCATTCCGAAGAGGCTGGAGAAAAGTTTGCCACATGCTGCAAAACCAGATGCAGTATACGGGATAAAAAATACTACGATAAATATGGCTCCGATAAACTGAAGGATCTTCTTCTCATCCCTGTAACGGTTACTGAAAAAAGATGGCAGGGTGATGGCATTGCCTGCCACATGTGTGTAGCGGCGGATCCTTTTGGCTACGATCTTCCAGTTTAAGTATGTACCGATGGCCAGACCAATAGCTGTCCATCCTGCATCTGCAATACCGGTAAGATATGCAAGTCCCGGCAGTCCCATAAGGAGCCAACTACTCATATCAGAGGCCTCTGCACTCATGGCTGTGACCAGAGGGCCAAGTTTCCTTCCACCAAGATAAAAGTCTGAACTGTCATTTGTTTTCTTTGAGCACAGATAGCCAACATAAAGCATTGCGCCCAGATAGACGATGATTGCCAGCAAAATACAGATATGTGCTGTTGTCATTGTTTCTCTCCCTTCTTAATGTATGACATTATTGTATTCTATGTATGAGAAAAAGTAAAGTATAAATCAAAAAAACATGAAAAAATATACAAAAAGACAGTGGTATATTTGTTCATAATACCACTGCCTGAGAAAATTCTGTATTTTACTGCTATAAATGAGCAAGTTCGTGATTTTGCATAAAAGAAAGACACCTCGATTCCGTGTGTTGTATAATGAAAGTGCCTA
>CAKROW010000042.1 GCA_934373235.1 uncultured Blautia sp.
AACACATGAAACGTAATCTTATTGATGCTAGTCAGTTAGAATTAGAAGATAAAGTAGTATCAATCAAGCGTGTTACCAAGGTTGTTAAAGGTGGTCGTAACTTCCGTTTCACAGCTTTAGTTGTTGTAGGTGACGGCAATGGACACGTTGGTGCAGGTTTAGGAAAAGCAGCAGAAATTCCGGAGGCGATCCGCAAAGGTAAAGAGGACGCTATGAAGAAGCTTGTTACTGTTGCAAGAGACGAGAACAATTCCATTACACACGACTTCATCGGAAAATTCGGAAGCGCTGAGATGCTTCTGAAGAGAGCTCCGGAAGGTACTGGTGTTATCGCCGGTGGCCCGGCACGTGCCGTAATCGAGCTTGCTGGTATTAAGAACATCCGTACAAAATGTATGGGTTCCAGAAATAAACAGAACGTAGTTCTGGCAACAATCGCAGGTCTTAGCCAGTTAAAGACTCCGGAAGAAGTTGCAAAGCTCCGCGGAAAATCTGTTGATGAGATTCTGGGTTAAGGAGGAAATGGAAATGGCAGATACAATCAAGGTTACACTGGTAAAATCTCCAATCGGTGCAGTACCGAAGCATAAAAAGACTGTAAAAGCTATGGGTCTTACAAAGATGCATAAAACAGTTGAGATGCCAGACAACGCTGCAACCAGAGGAATGATTCAGCAGGTGCAGCACCTGGTAAAAGTAGAAGATTAAGGAGGTGCCAGAATGGAATTATCAAACTTAAGACCCGCAGAGGGTTCCAAGCATAGCGATAACTTCAGAAGAGGCCGTGGACATGGTTCAGGAAACGGCAAAACTGCTGGTAAAGGACATAAAGGACAGCTTGCTCGTTCCGGACACAAGAAACCGGGATTTGAGGGAGGTCAGATGCCTTTATACAGACGTCTTCCTAAGAGAGGTTTCACAAACAGAAACTCTAAAGACATTATCGCAATCAATGTAGACGTTCTCAACCGTTTTGAGGACGGTGCAGAGGTTACAGTTGACAGCTTACTTGCAAGCGGTGCAATTTCCAAGATCGGCGATGGCGTTAAGATCCTTGGTAACGGCGAGCTTACAAAAAAACTCAATGTAAAAGTTAATGCTGTCAGCGAGACTGCAAAATCTAAAATCGAAGCTGCTGGTGGTACAGTAGAGGTGATCTAATGTTTGAGACTCTTAAGAGTGTTTTCAAAGTAAAAGAAATGAGACGAAAACTGCTCTATCTGATCTGGATGATCTTTGTGATCAGAATTGGATCTCAGCTTCCTGTACCGGGAGTTGACAGTGAGTTCTTCAAGCAGTGGTTTGAGTCCAACACCGGGGACGCATTCAATTTCTTTGATGCGTTCACCGGCGGTTCCTTTACACAGATGTCAATCTTTGCATTGAACATCACACCTTACATTACATCTTCCATTATCATTCAGCTTCTTACCATTGCCATTCCGGCACTGGAAGAAATGCAGCGTGATGGTGAGGAAGGTAGAAAAAAACTTACGGCAATTACCCGTTATGTTACTGTAGGACTTGCTCTTTTTGAGTCTGTTGCAATGGCAATCGGATTTGGACGTCAGGGAATGATCCCAGACATGAATTTCCTTAAGGGTATTGTTGTAGTAGCATCTCTGACAGCAGGTTCAGCAATGCTTATGTGGCTGGGCGAGCGTATTACAGAGAAGGGCATCGGAAATGGTATTTCCATCGTCCTGACTATTAATATCGTGTCCAGAATCCCAAGTGATATATCTCTTCTTTATGAGAACTTTGTCAAGGGAAAAACAATTGCAAAAGGAATGCTTGCAGCACTTATTATTGCAGTGATCATTCTTGTGGTAGTTGTTCTTGTACTTATTCTTAACGGTGCGGAGAGAAGAATTCCGGTTCAGTATTCCAAGAAGATGGTGGGACGTAAAATGATGGGCGGTCAGTCCACAAACATTCCGCTGAAGGTTAATACAGCCGGAGTTATCCCGGTTATCTTTGCTTCCTCCATTATGTCATTCCCGTCCATTATTGCCCAGTTTGCAGGTAAGGGTAACGGAAGCGGCATCGGAAGTGAAATCTTAAGAGGTCTTTCCTCCAATAACTGGTGTAAGCCAAGTCAGCCTCAGTATAGCTGGGGACTGATCTTGTATGTTGTGCTGTGTGTATTCTTTGCATACTTCTACACATCCATTACATTTAATCCGCTTGAAGTAGCAGATAATATCAAAAAGCAGGGCGGTTTTATTCCTGGCATCCGTCCGGGAAAACCAACGTCAGATTATTTGACTAAACTCCTGAATTATATTATATTTATAGGTGCAGTAGGCCTTGTTATCGTAGCAGTGATCCCGTTCTTCTTTAACGGAGTATTCGGTGCTGACGTTTCCTTTGGTGGAACATCTATCATCATCATCGTAGGTGTTATCCTTGAGACTGTCAAGCAGGTTGAGTCACAGCTTCTTGTTCGTAATTACAAAGGCTTCCTGAACAATTAAAAATGAAGGTTGTGGTGCAATGCATCACAGCCTTGATTTGTAAAAGGGATTAACCGCTGACAGCACAAAGAAAATGGAGGGTATGCTATGAGAATTATTATGTTGGGTGCACCAGGAGCTGGAAAGGGAACTCAGGCAAAGAAAATTGCCGCCAAATATGGGATTCCCCATATCTCTACAGGAGATATTTTCCGAGCAAACATCAAGAACGGAACAGAACTTGGTAAAAAGGCAAAAACTTACATGGATCAGGGACTTCTCGTTCCGGACGAACTGACATGTGATCTTGTTGTTGACAGAATTCAGCAGGAAGATGCAAAAGAAGGCTATGTTCTGGACGGTTTTCCAAGAACGATCCCGCAGGCTGAATGTCTCACTGAGGCATTAAATAAGCTTGGAAGCAAGATTGACTATGCGATTGATGTAGATGTTCCGGATGAGAATATCGTGAAACGTATGGGCGGACGTCGTGCATGTGTGAAATGTGGTGCGACATATCATGTTGTATATGCTGCTCCGAAGGCTGAGGGGGTTTGTGACACATGTGGTGACAAGCTTGTACTTCGCGATGATGACAAACCGGAAACAGTTCAGAAACGTCTGAATGTATATCATGAGCAGACACAGCCGCTGATCGAATATTATACAGGTCAGGGCGTATTAAAGACTGTAGACGGTACCAGGGATCTGAATGAAGTATTCCAGGAGATCGTTGACATCTTGGGAGAGTAAGCATGTCCGTTACAATTAAGACACAGCATGAAATTGAATTAATGAGGGAAGCCGGTCACCTTCTTGAAAAAGTTCACGATGGTCTGATCCCGTATATCAAGCCTGGCATGAGCACCAAGGAGATCGATCGTATCGGTGAGGAAATGATACGTTCCATGGGCTGTATTCCCAATTTTTTGAATTACGGAGGTTTTCCGGCTTCTTTCTGTATCAGCCTGAATGATGAGGTTGTACATGGAATTCCTTCTGAAGAGAAGATTATCCAGGACGGGGATCTGGTTAAGATCGACGCCGGCCTGATCTATAAGGGTTATCATTCAGATGCTGCCCGTACCTACGCTGTAGGAGAGGTTTCTCCGGAGGCACGCCAGTTGATGAAAGTGACGAAAGAATGTTTCTTTGAGGGACTGAAGGTGGCCAGGGCAGGAAATCATTTAAATGATATTTCCAAGGCAATTGGTGCCCATGCAGCGAAGTACCATTACGGTATTGTGCGTGACCTGGTAGGCCATGGAATCGGTACTCATTTACATGAGGATCCCCAGATTCCCAACTTCCCGCAGAAACGCAGAGGAATCAAACTTCTTCCGGGAATGACCCTGGCCGTTGAGCCCATGATCAATCTTGGTCGTGCGGATGTGGCATGGCTGGACGATGAGTGGACGGTTGTGACTATGGATGGATCACCTTCCGCGCACTACGAAAACACCATCCTCATTACAGATGGGGAACCAGAGATTCTGACTCTTACTAAGACGGAATGACATAGGAGGTAAAAAATGTCAAAAGCAGATGTAATCGAAGTCGAAGGCACTGTTCTGGAGAAACTGCCTAACGCGATGTTTAAAGTAGAACTGGAAAACAAACATGTGGTACTTGCCCATATCAGCGGTAAGCTCCGTATGAACTTTATCCGTATTCTCCCGGGAGATAAGGTAACGATCGAACTTTCTCCGTATGATCTTTCCAAGGGAAGAATTATCTGGAGAGATAAATAAGCCGTATCAAGTATGGTAAGAGCCTGACAGTATGCTGCCGGGCTCTTTTTTTGATGTCATAGGAAATTACTCCGTAATGTTCCAAGATATTATCATCGAAAAATATGGTCACAGGTTTTTCATTGTTTCATCATAAAGTGAACAGATTTAGCTGATATAGTATCCATATAATAAAAAAGCGAGGTACTTGTCTATGAAAAAAAAATATATTGCAATTTTAATGGGTCTTATGATGACAGCTTCTTCCATCAGCGTATATGCGGCAGATACAGATACCGCAGTGGAGAGCACACAGAGTACGGAGGATACAACATCTGATGAAGATTCGGGAAAAGAAGAGACCGAGGATGTGACTTATGGAGAAGTAAAATCCGTTGAGGACGGCAAGCTTACAATTTCCGTCGGAACAAAAAAAGATATGGGTGGTGAAAGCGGTCAGGCTCCGGAGAAACCGGAAGACGGCGGAGACAACCAGGCTCCGGAGAAATCGGAAGACAGCGGAGACAACCAGGCTCCGGAAGAATCTGGAGAAGCCCCTTCCATGCTGGACCTTACAGGTGAGGAACTGACTGTAACAGTTACAGATGATACGGTGATCACAAAGATGAGCGGTGGCCCTGGTGGAGAGAAGCCTGACGGACAGCCAGGAGAAAAGCCGGAAGATGGAAACGCAGACAGCTCAGCAGATGAGAAAGAATCCGAAGATGAGAAAGCAGACACAGAAGACACAGAAAACACAACAGAGGATTCTGAAAAAACAGAAGATAAAGACGCAGCCTCCGATGTATCTGATGAAGATGCAAAGGATCAGGGAGAGGCGCCGGCAGAGAAGCCTGACGGACAGCCGGATGGCCAGCCAGGCGATCAGCCTCAGAGTGAGACTATCGCACTTTCCGATATCCAGGAAGGTGATGTAGTAGCTGTCACAATGGATGAGGACGGAAATGCACTTTCCATTACAGTAGAAAATGATGATATGGGCGGTGGCCAGGGAGGCCCTGGTGGAGCGCCAGGCGGTCAGTCCCAGGGCGTGGACAGCTATCAGGCAGCATATGAATACAATACAGACACAGATGTGACAGATACCACACTGGAATCTACAGGCACCGATGAAAATGCAGCACTGGTTTCATCAGGTTCCAATGTGACTTTTGACAATGTAGAGATCAGCAGAAATTCTTCAGACAGCACAGGAGGTGATAATTCCAGCTTTTATGGAGTAGGAGCAGCCGTTCTTGCAACAGATGGAACCGCTTCTGTAAAGAACAGTACTATCACCACTGATGCAGCCGGAGGAGCAGGACTTTTTGCATACGGAGATGGAACTGTATATGCGGCAGACACCACTATTAAAACATCACAGGATACATCCGGTGGAATCCATGCAGCCGGAGGCGGAAAGCTGTATGCCTGGGATCTGAATGTGGAGACAGACGGAGAATCCGCCGCAGCCATCCGAAGCGACCGTGGAGGCGGAACTATGGTAGTAAACGGAGGAACCTATACTTCCAATGGTGTAGGCTCACCGGCAGTATACTGCACAGCAGATATTGCAGTAAAAGATGCTGCCCTGACAGCCAACGGGTCAGAGGCAGTGTGTATCGAAGGCCTGAATTCCCTTCACCTCTATGGCTGTGACCTTACGGGAAATATGAGCGATTTAAGCCAGAATGACAGTACCTGGACAGTAATTCTCTATCAGAGCATGTCCGGTGACTCTGAAGTAGGAAACAGCACCTTCCAGATGGACGGTGGAAGCATCACATCCAAAAACGGAGGTGTGTTCTATACCACAAATACAGAATCAGATATTACATTACAGGACGTAGATATTACCTACAATGATGACAATGAATATTTTCTCCGCTGCACAGGAAACAATAATGAGCGTGGCTGGGGACAGTCAGGAGCAAACGGAGCAGAATGTGATTTCACTGCCATCAGCCAGGATATGCAGGGAGATGTGATCTGGGATTCCATCAGTGATCTGGATTTCTACCTTACAGAGGGAAGCACCTTAAAAGGTGCGGTAACAGATGACGAAAGCTTCGCAGGAAACGGTGGAGACGGATACTGCAATATGTATGTAAGCAAGGATTCAACCTGGACAGTAACCGGGGACAGCACACTTACCACACTTTCCAATGAGGGGAATATTGTGGATGAATCCGGAAAAACAGTCACCATCAAGGGAACTGACGGAACTGTCTATGCAGAAGGCGACAGTGACTATACTATAACCGTAGATAAATACCAGGATACAGTTGATGCATCAGGAAGTGTCACAATGGCAGACTGGTCTGATTATGAGGCTGAGAAACCTGATTCACTGTAAAAACAGATAGATAAATAAAAAAAGCGTTCCACAGAGAAATGACGAAAGTTTCAGTCAGATCTCTGTGGAACGTTTTTGGGATATAACTGCAGGATGAAATAAAATTTATCTGACTGAAGATCAGGCATGTTTCCCGGAGTAGGATATCTGCTGGGTAACAGACGCGGCAGACTTAGATTGTTCACTTACTGTGGCAGTACGCCTGTCAGCAGATACCAGGTAAAGTGCTGCAAAAGCAGGGATAAGGCAGAACCAGATACAGGGGATCCCGTAGGTGGAAGAGAGAATGAGGGCAAGCGCAGCACCTACATGGAAAGAAAGCAGGGTAGCTGCATAAAATCTGGCTTTTCTTCTCTTGGAGGGATCTCTGTTCATCAGATATTCTGTAAGGGCGGAAGTAAATTGTCTAAGATTGTTGGTTGAAAAGATCGTGGAACTGTTATATCCGCCGGGGGCCTTAAATGTGCACCATTGGAAGGGCATTGCAAAAAATACAGGATACAGGGCAACCACAGGATTCAGTCCTGCAGGAAGGAATCCAAGGACCGCTACTGCAAGAATATCAATGCAGATACTTATATAACGCAGGTCAGCAGAAAAATGGGCGGGGATCCATACTGTAAGAATAACAGCCGCCATATAAACAAGCAGTGCGGTTCCACGGAGAGCCATATCAGAAAGATCATGTCCCACAAGATCATGGACCAGATAAAGAAGATTGGCAGTCTGGGCATTGCCAAAAAGCTCCGATCTGGAGATAATGGCATAAAGTCCCATGAAACCTCCTATAAAAGACAGGGTATAATGAAGCAGAAAACGGTATTTTGCTGTGGTGTTCATACATACAATCCTTTCATAAAATAATAGCCACAATTCCTCCATATTATAACATGTAAAAAAAATAAAGAAAGAGTAAAAAAATAACAAAAACACACATTTTTTAAAAATTACACTTGCAATTATGAAAAACAAGTGTTAGTATATATTTCAAGCGCGCAAATACTGTGTATGAGTGCGCCTGTGAAACTGCAGATATGAGACTAATTTACGGAAGGAGGATTTCCAGTGAAAGTAAGATCATCTGTAAAGCCGATCTGCGAGAAGTGCAAGGTCATTAAGAGAAAGGGATCCATCAGAATCATCTGTGAGAACCCGAAGCACAAACAGCGTCAGGGTTGATTTCCATATCGGAACTTCTTTGGAATGTTTGTGAAACGTGCGGCTGCAGCATGAAACACCCGGCAGGGTTGTTCTGCTGAGTAGATAATAAGCATGTATTGCCTAATACCGAGAGGCAACAGCGGTTAAGAACCGCAATTTCGGAAAGGCTGTGATTCGCCGATCATAGCTGGGTGTTTTACCGAGGCACCCCAATTAGGAAACTAGAAAAGAAAGCGGCAGATCGATATGTCCCATTTCACCTTGCGAGAGCAAGTGACATACGGTATGCGGAACTTTCAGAAACAGAAAATGGAGGAAACAGTACATGGCTCGTATAGCTGGTGTAGACTTACCAAGAGAGAAACGTATTGAAATCGGTCTTACCTACATTTATGGAATTGGTAGACCAAGCGCAGACAAAATTCTTGCTAAAGCAGAGGTTAATCCTGACACACGTGTCAGAGATCTGACTGATGACGAGGTTAAGAGACTGAGCGCTGTTATTGATGAGACAATGACAGTAGAAGGTGATCTGAGAAGGGAAATCGCCCTTAACATCAAGAGACTGCAGGAGATCGGATGCTACAGAGGTATCCGTCATCGTAAAGGACTCCCGGTTCGTGGTCAGAAGACTAAGACAAATGCGAGAACACGCAAAGGACCGAAGAGAACTGTTGCAAATAAGAAGAAATAATTTATAGATATAACTAATTAATTTCAAAAAAAGGAAAGTGTAGGTTAGTTTTAAAATGGCAAAAGTTACAAAGAAAACGACAAAGCGTCGTGTCAAGAAAAACGTTGAACACGGACAGGCACATATTCAGTCTTCCTTTAACAACACAATCGTTACACTTACAGATAACGAAGGAAACGCTCTTTCATGGGCAAGTGCCGGTGGTCTTGGATTTAAAGGTTCAAGGAAATCTACTCCTTATGCAGCACAGATGGCAGCAGAGACTGCAACAAAGGCTGCTTTAATTCATGGATTAAAAACTGTAGACGTTATGGTAAAAGGCCCGGGCTCAGGCCGTGAAGCAGCAATCCGTGCGCTTCAGGCATGCGGACTTGAAGTAACCAGCATTCGTGACGTAACTCCGGTTCCTCACAATGGATGCCGTCCACCAAAACGCAGAAGAGTCTAATTAGGAGGTAATTGAAATGGCAGTAAACAGAGTGCCTGTTCTGAAAAGATGCAGATCCCTTGGCCTGGATCCAATTTACTTAGGAATTGATAAGAAATCCACAAGACAGTTAAAACGTGCAAACCGTAAGGTATCTGAGTACGGTCTTCAGCTTAAAGAGAAACAGAAAGCTAAATTCATCTACGGTGTACTTGAGAAACCTTTCCGTAACTACTACAAGAAAGCCGACAGAATGCCGGGCCAGACAGGTGAGAACCTGATGGTTATGCTTGAGAGCAGACTTGATAACATCGTATTCCGTATGGGATTCGCAAGAACAAGAAGAGAAGCTCGTCAGATCGTTGACCACAAGCATGTACTTGTAAACGGAAAATGTGTAAACATCCCGTCTTACCTTGTTAAGGCTGGAGATACAGTAGAAATCAAAGAGAAATGCAAAGGTTCTGACAGATATAAGGGAATCCTTGAGATCACAGCAGGAAGACTTGTTCCGGAGTGGATCGATGTAGATCAGGAGAACCTTAAAGGTACAGTTAAAGAACTCCCGAACAGAGAGCAGATCGATGTTCCTGTAAACGAGATGCTTATCGTCGAGCTGTATTCCAAATAATCCGTAACGTAATACCCTCAAATGTTGATAAACCCAGAAGGAGGGAACCTTATAGTGTTTGATTTCAATAAACCAAAAATCGAAATTACTGAGATTTCTGAAGATAAAAAGTTTGGAAGATTCGTTGTAGAACCTCTTGAGAGAGGTTATGGTACAACTCTCGGCAACTCCCTTAGAAGGATTATGCTGTCCTCCCTTCCGGGAGCAGCAGTAAGCCAGGTGAAGATCGACGGTGTACTTCATGAATTCAGTTCTATTCCGGGAGTGAAGGAAGATGTAACTGAGATCATCATGAATCTGAAATCCCTTGCTATCAAGAATCACAGCAGTGACAATGAGCCGAAGACCGCATACATTGAGTGTGAGGGCAAAGGCGTTGTGACGGCTGCTGATATTCAGGCAGATCAGGATATCGAGATCATGAACCCGGATCAGGTTATCGCAACTCTGAATGGCGGTAAAGACTGCAGACTGGCCATGGAACTTACAATCACAAAGGGCCGTGGATATATCAGCGCAGACAAAGGCAAATCTGATGATATGCCTATCGGTGTGATCGCGGTAGATGCTATCTACACACCGGTTGACCGAGTAAACATGATCGTAGAGAATACCCGTGTTGGTCAGGTAACTGACTATGACAAGCTTACCCTTGATGTATACACCAACGGTACACTTGATCCGGACGAGGCTGTCAGCCTTGCAGCAAAGGTTCTCAGCGAGCATTTAAGCCTTTTCATTGATCTTTCCGAGAATGCAAAGACCGCAGAGGTTATGATCGAGAAAGAAGATAACGAGAAGGAAAAAGTTCTGGAGATGAGCATTGATGAGCTTGAGCTGTCTGTTCGTTCCTACAACTGCCTGAAGAGAGCCGGTATCAATACGGTTGAAGAATTATGTAACAAGACTTCTGACGATATGATGAAGGTTCGTAATCTGGGCCGCAAATCATTAGAGGAAGTACTTGCGAAACTTAAAGAGCTGGGACTTCAGCTCCAGCCGACAGAAGAGTAATCATTTCCCTGAAGGGCAGACATTGTTTCTGCCCTTTGCGGAATCTGTATAATATGAGTGGGGTTTGCCCAGCAGCAGGACAGTAAGACCGAACAAGCATGTCCTGTTGTCCCACAGATGGAGGAAAATATAATGGCAAAGTATAGAAAGTTAAGCAGAACTGCTGACCAGAGAAAAGCACTCCTGAGAAATCAGGTTACAAATCTTCTGTACCACGGAAAGATCGTGACAACAGAGGCTAAGGCTAAAGAGATCCGCAAGATCGCTGAGGGCATCATTGCTATGGCTGTTCGCGAGAAAGACAACTTTGAGACAGTTACTGTAACTGCTAAGGTTGCCCGCAAAGATGCTGACGGAAAACGTGTTAAAGAAGTCGTAGACGGCAAGAAGAAAACTGTATACGATGAAGTACAGAAAGAGATCAAGAAAGATGCTCCTTCCAGACTTCACGCTCGTCGTCAGATGATGAAAGTATTCTACCCGGTTAAAGAAGTTCCTGTACAGGGTGCCGGCAAGAAGAAAAACACAAAAGACGTTGACATGGTAGCTAAGATGTTCGACGAGATCGCTCCTAAGTATGCAGATCGTAACGGTGGATATACAAGAATCGTTAAGATCGGACCGCGTAAGGGCGATGCAGCTATGGAAGTTCTTATTGAGCTTGTATAATTTCAGATCAATTACTGAATAATATGAGAGTCATCTGCAGAAATGTGGATGGCTCTTTTTATTATAAAAACTCCCGGCTTGATTATTATTCTTTTTTAGCGTACAATCGTTATGTACAGAAACAGGGAAAGGATTCAGCGATGTTACAGGTTCTGAGAAAGATGTTCCTGGTGTTTGTGATCCTGGCTGTTTCCCTATTTCCAGTTGGCAGAGGAGTTAAGATCCCGGAAGGAACAGAGGGATTTTCCTGGGAAAAGAATCCGGTGATTGCCCATGCCCTCGGAGGACTGGATGAAACTTATCTGAATTCCAGAGAGGGATTCCTGAATATGTATCAGAAGGGCGTCAGGCTTTTTGAGGTGGATCTGTGCCAGACATCAGATCAGGTCTGGGTATGCAGACATAGCTGGAATGATCCCATGGGACAGTGGGAAGGAAATAAAGCACGGAGGCTGAGTGTGGAAGAATTTAAGTCAGCCCCTGTTTATGGCAGATATACACCGCTGACACTGGAGGATCTTTTTGTGCTTCTGAAAGAACATCCGGATGCTTATGTTATGCTTGATTCCAAGCAGTATTCCCTGAGAAGCTATCAGAGAACTCTTGAGGATTACAGCTCCTATGTGGAGCTTGCAAGGGAGACAGGGACAGAGGAAGTCCTTGACCAGCTTATTCCGGAGATTTATAATGATGCCATGTTTGCAGGAACTGCCATGCTGTATTCTTTTTCGTCCTATATTTATTCTCTGTGGCAGGAATATTCCAGGGAAGAACTGAAACATATCGCGGAATTTTGTAAGGAACATAAGATTCCGGCCGTGACCATGTACAGAGATTACTGGTCAGAGGAAGGACAGCAGATATTTTCCAGGCTGGGGATCCATGTGTATGTGTACACGGTCAATGACAGGGAAGAAGCGAGGAACTATATGGAAAAAGGGGCAGCAGGAGTATGCACGGATTTTCTCACAGATGAGGATCTGTGGTAGAAATATAAAACAAGAGGAAATTACAGAAAATGAAAATTAGAACAACAGCAGCCGTTCTTGCGGCTAAGATAACAGGACATATCTGCAGGCTTACAGGCCGTCAGGGTGTTACTCTGGCAGGTCAGGTAGCCCTTAAGATCTGCCCCAATATCCTGGAGGAGCTTTCCTCACAGGTCAGGGAGAAGATCTTTGTAGTCTGCGGAACTAACGGAAAGACCACAACCAACAATATGCTGTGTGCAGGCCTGGAGGCAGAGGGCAGGAAGGTGATCTGCAACCATACAGGCTCCAATATGCTTAACGGGGTTGTTTCAGCCTTTGTGCTTGGTGCTAAGGCCAGCGGCAGGCTGGATGCGGATTATGCATGTATCGAGGTAGATGAGGCTTCTACCAGATATATTTTTCCGGCTATCAAACCGGATTATATGGTTATGACAAATCTGTTTCGCGATCAGTTGGACCGTTACGGAGAGATCGATATCACCATGAACATTCTGGAAGAGATGATACGCAAGGTTCCGAAGATGAAGGTGATCGTAAACGGAGATGACGCGCTGTCTGCCTACCTTGCCATGGACTGCGGAAATCCTTATGTGACCTATGGAATCAGCAGACCGGTGATCCGAAGCAGTGCAAATGAGATACGTGAAGGCCGCTTCTGTAAGCGCTGTGGAGAGAGACTGGTATACAGTTTCTATCATTACAGCCAGCTTGGTGATTACTGCTGTCCGAAATGCGGGTTCAAAAGACCGGAGCTTACCTATGACGCCTGCGATGTCAGGGTGGATGATCAGATCGCCTTTACAGTGGAGGACAGGCGTATCGCAGCCAATTATAAGGGATTTTATAATGTATATAATATTCTGGCTGCTTATGCAGGTGTGCGTACAGCCGGTTTTAAGGCAGAACATTTTAATGATATGCTGAAGAAATTCAACCCTGAGAACGGACGTATGGAACAGTTCCGTATTAACGGAACCGGCGTAGTCTTAAACCTTGCCAAGAATCCGGCGGGATTTAACCAGAATATCTCCGCAGTTATGCAGGATGACACACCTAAGGATATTATCATTGTGATCAATGATAATGCACAGGATGGTAAGGATATCTCCTGGCTTTGGGATGTGGACTTTGACCTTTTTGCAGGGAAAAATATCCACTCCATCACAGTAAGCGGAATCCGCTGCCAGGATATGCGTCTCCGTCTGAAATACGTGGATATCCCCACCATGCTGGAAAATGATGTGGAGACAGCTATCACAAAGAGGATCGGAGATGGTGTAGGCAATCTCTATGTTCTGGTAAATTATACTGCACTGTTTACAACCAGAAATATACTGAAGAAGCTGGAGGGTGAGAAATGAAGATAACAATAGGACATTTATACCCGGATCTTCTGAACCTTTACGGTGACAGAGGCAATATCCAGTGTCTCATGAAGCGCTGCCAGTGGAGAGGGATTGAAGCGGAAACAGTAAGCTTTGAGCTGGATGACAGGATTGATTTTTCAGGACTTGATATCGTACTGTTAGGCGGTGGTTCAGACCGGGAGCAGATGCTGGTATGTGAGAAGCTTAAGGAGATCCAGAAGAACTTCAGGGCATATGTTGAGGATAACGGAGTTGTTATTGCCATCTGCGGTGGATATCAGCTTCTTGGAAATTATTATAAGACAGAACAGGGAACCATGAAGGGCCTGGAGCTGGTTGACATGTACACCGAACAGGGGAAAGGCCGTCTTATCGGCAATATCGTCCTTCAGAGCGACCTTTTTGAGATGCCGGTAGTGGGATTTGAGAATCACGGAGGAAGGACCTTTATCGGGAATAACAAGCCGCTGGGCAAAGTCCTTTCAGGCTATGGAAATGAAGAACATGCAGGATGCGAGGGTGTGGTATACAAAAATGTTATCGGAACATATCTTCACGGCCCGCTTCTTCCAAAGAATCCGCAGCTGGCAGATCTTCTGATCCAGCGTGCCCTGGAAAAGAAATACGGAAAAAAGATTACCCTGGAGCCGCTTGAGGACAGGGAGGAGAAGGAAGCCAATTCCTATATTTACAACCGTTTTGTAAAAAACGGACAGTGATAAGAATACGGACAATATACAAAGCTGCGTTTCCGTGAAAATATTTTATGGAATATACGCACAGATAAGGGGTTCATATGGCGAGATCAAACAATCAGAAAGCAAAGATTTTGTACCTTGAAAAAATGATAAGAGCCACAAAAGAGACAGGGGCTGTTTCCATGCAGGAGATCCTTACTTCCTTACAGGAAAAAGGAATAAGCGCAGAGAGAAAGAGTATTTACGATGATATGGAGGTGCTCCGCTCCTTTGGAATGGATATCCGGTACAAAAGGGAACGCCCGGGAGGATACTACCTTGCGGGAGACGATGAGCCCGGGGAGGACATGGCAGAGGCTCCTCTGACAGAAAAGAAGAGTTCCGGCGTGCAGCCGGAGAAGATTCCCGGAGCAGGTTATGAAGCTCTTGTGCAGTTTACAGGGGAAAGAAACAAAACCCGCATCAGACTTGTATACACAGAAGGCAGAAAGGCAGAGATAAGCGGATTTTTTGGGGAACACGGTGAATATAAAGAAAAAGAAAACGGAAGCTTTACCGTGACAGCAGAGCTTCCCGAGAACAGCAGGTTTTACGGATGGCTTGTTTCCATGGGAAAGGACGTCCGTATCCTGAAACCCAAGAAATCAGCACAGGCATACAGAGACTATCTGAAGTCACTGGCAAAGGAATATAAGGGCATATAAGAGAGGTTTATCATTATGAAAAAAAAGACGGCAATGTTGTTGGCAGGAGCCATGATGATCACAGCAGTTCTTACGGGATGCGGTAAGAATGAGGAAGCGACAACGGCAGCCAGCGAGAGCACCAAGCCGGAGGAAGATTCAGAGGGAAAAGCCAAAAACAGTGATGAGGCTGAGGAAAAAGAAAAAGAAGAGCTTAAACAGGAACCGGAAAAGGCAGTGGGGATCCTTCTGCCATCTGATGAGCAGGATGAGAGATGGTCTGTAGACGGAAGAACTATGGCAGAGGCTGTGGAGACAGCAGGGTATGCCCCTGAGGTATGTTATGCAGGAGAGGATTCTGATACCCAGGTATCCCAGATAAAAGAGCTTCTGGGAAATGAGAAGCTGTCAGCGCTGATCATTGCGCCTGTGGATCCTTACGGACTTACAGATACCCTGGCAGAGATCAAAGATATGGATACCCAGATTCCGGTATTCTCCTATGACAGTCTGATCATGGACTCAGATATGGTGTCCTACTATGCTACATTTGACACCAGAAAAGCAGGAAATATGGTGGCGGAGTCCATCATCAAGGACGAAGAACTTGATAAAGCAAGGGAAAACAAAAGCAGCCGGACTATTGAATTTCTTATGGGTTCCCCGGATGATCTGTCGGCACTGTTTTTTTACAATGGTGTGATGGAAAAGCTGCAGGAGTATTTTGATGACGGCACTCTTGTGTGTACATCCCAGAAAACTGCCTTTGATGATACGGCTGTGATGGATAAAAGCCGGACACTGGCAAAAGAGAAGCTGCAGGAGATCTTAAGCGACAGTTACAAGGCTGGAGGACCGGATATCATCTGTACAGGTGATGACGATCTGGCACTGGCAGCAGTGGATGTCCTGGAAGAAAACCGGGAGGATACAGACGGCAGCACATGGCCGATGATCACCGGGATCGGCTGCAGCCAGGATTCGGTGAAGGCGATCATCCAGGGAAAGATAACATCCAGCCTGTTCTTTGACAACCGCCAGCTTGCCAAAGACTGTGTGGCTATGGTGGATACTTATCTGAAGGGTGAGGATGAGGTTGAGGTGACTGATTATGAGCAGTATGATAACGGCATCAAGATCATTGCCACCTACACAAGTGATATCCAGCTTATAAACAGTGATAATTACCAGATGCTGGTAGATGACGGATATTATACTGAAGAGGAGCTCACACCGGAGGTGACACCTACAGCAATCCCCACATCTACACCGGAGGTGACACCTACAGCGATCCCCACATCTACACCGGAAGCAGAGCCCACTGTGACACCGGAGGCAGACAAGACATCCACACCGGTGCCAGGGACAGAGGACAGAAACGTGACCCCAACAGTGACTCCGGAAGAGGCTGGAGAAGAGCCGGTATCAACTGTCACACCAACTGTCACCCCGGAGGAGGAAGAACGTATTACCCTTACTGCAGGCTGATGGATCCGGGAAAGAACGGAAACTGTCAGAAGCAGAATGAGCGATATGAACGCATAAAAAAATCAGGTATTGTATCATGGGGATACAGTACCTGATTTTTTATATCACCGGAAATCATTCCGTGATGTTCCAATAACATAAATGCCATTTTGACAGGAAAGCTTCCTGTTCTTTCTTTTTATTCGCGGAAAATAAGGGAATCGTCTGTCATGGATTCGATGATGGCAAGAGACTCCAGGTTGATACCCATATCGCGGATCTTCTGTCCGCCGCTCTGGAAACCTTTCTCAATGACGATACCGGCACCTTCCAGGGTTGCACCGGATTTGTTGACAATATCAATAAGACCCAGAAGTGCACAGCCATTGGCAAGGAAATCATCGATCAGAAGTACGTGATCCTCCGGTCCGAGGAACTTCTTGGAAAGGATCACATCGTAAACCTTCTTATGTGTAAAAGATTCCACTTTGGTAGTGTACATTTCTCCGTCCAGATTTACACTCTGTGATTTCTTTGCAAAAACAACAGGTACATTGAAATACTGAGCTGCTATACAGGCGATTCCGATACCGGAAGCCTCAATAGTCAGGATCTTGGTGATTGGACAGTCAGAAAAACGTCTCTTGAACTCTTTACCAATCTCATTGATAAGATCGATATCCATCTGGTGGTTCAAAAAACTGTCCACTTTTAAAATATTACCTGGTTTGATCACACCGTCTTTCAGGATTCGGTCTTTTAAAAGCTTCATGTTTTCTCTCCTTTGGTAGTCTGTATAAAAGAATTTAATATGTATGATACGACAATATTCCGGTAAGTGCAATTATTTTTGACAAAAAAACATAAAATAATTATAATAGAGGGACAGCAGTAAAATAAATGCTGGCGTCAGGAAAGGACAGAAGACTTTTGAAAGAATACGAGATAATCTGGGAAATCTTTAATAAATGTCCGCGGAATCAGATGCGGGATGTATTTGTGGAAGAAGCTGCGGTAGAGGATCCGGAGGAATATATAAAGAAAAAGTTCCAGGGCAGGGATGTATCCTATGAGAAGACAGTTCTTGAGGATGGAACCATTGTGTTTGATATCCAGACATCCATGATCAGACAGAGGTGTTCTTTTACAGAAATCTGAAACTGCCTGGAGAAGCAAAGCTCAGAAATCCGGGAGGGAGATACACATGAGTGAAACAAAGGAAACCCATGTGCATATCCTTGAGGACGGCACTGTCCTTGAGCATACGCACGGCCATGGGAGCTCTCACGGCCATACACACAGCCATGCACAGACAAAGGCTGTACTGAACCGTCTTTCCAGAGCCATCGGACATATGGAATCCATCAAACGCATGGTGGAGGACGGACGTGACTGCAGTGAGGTGCTGATCCAGCTTTCCGCAGTAAAATCCGCCATCAATAATACAGGTAAGATCATTCTTCAGGATCATATCGAGCACTGTATTGTGGATGCTGTGGAACATGGTGACAGAGATGCCATCAAAGAGCTGGAAAAGGCGATTGACAGATTTATGAAGTAACAGGCCGCGGAGAGATCCGCAGGCAGCAGTATACAGTTATATGACTGTAAATATCAATGAAATGAGAGGAAATCAAAATGGCAAAAGAATGTAATAATTCATCCTGCGACAAATCAAGCTGCGAAGGATGCGGACAGAAGAAACCACAGAGCCTTCAGGCAGAGCCGAATGTGTTTTCCGATGTAAAACATGTGATCGGTGTAGTGAGCGGCAAGGGCGGTGTAGGCAAGTCCTTTGTAACAGGTTCCCTTGCCAACATGATGGCAGCCAAAGGTTACAAAGTTGGTATCATGGATGCAGATATCACAGGTCCGTCCATCCCCAAGATGTATGGCATCAGAGGTAATGCGCAGGGCAATGACAATGGAATCTATCCACTTCCCACAGCCAACGGTATCGATGTTATGTCTGTAAACCTTCTTCTTCCAAATGAGGAGACTCCGGTGATCTGGAGAGGCCCGGTTCTTGCCAACATGGTTAAACAGTTCTGGTCAGATGTTGTATGGGGCGAGATCGACTATCTCTTTGTAGATATGCCGCCTGGAACCGGTGATGTACCGCTTACTGTATTCCAGTCACTTCCGGTAGAAGGTGTTGTGATCGTAACATCCCCCCAGGATCTGGTACGCATGATCGTGAAGAAAGCATACAACATGGCTGATATGATGAAAGTTCCGGTACTTGGTATTGTGGAGAATTACAGTTATGTGAAATGTCCGGACTGCGGAAAAGAGATGCATATTTTCGGTGAGAGCCATATTGATGAGATCGCGGCAGAGCTTAAAGTCCCGGTACTCGGCAAGATGCCTATCGATCCTGCAATGGCAGAGCTTGCGGACAGCGGACTTTTCAGCAAGATCGATAATACCTATATCACAGCGGCAGCAGATGTAATGCCAAAATAAAAATCCTGAAATAACAGACGGGAAGAGCTTATGTTATCCGACTCTTCCCGTATTTTTGTGTCATAAGAAATTACTCCGTAATGTTCCAATGACATAAAAAAGAATCCTGCGTTACCGAATCCGGTTGAAATACTGCAGAAAGCGTTCTGCTGCCTGGGAAAGGGGCAGGGAATCGTGGTGTGCGATCACAGCCTTGCGCCCGGGCAGAGGGGTTTTCAGAGGCACAGGGACAAGCCTTGGCCTGTCTGTGAGCATGTAATCCGGAACACAGGCAACGCCCAGGCCAATCTTAGCCAGGTCCATAAGAAGCTCATTGCTGTTAAGCTCCACCTCGGGGAGAAGCTTAAGTCCCTGTGCGGCAAAAACCTGATGCAGGTATTCGCTGGTGGTGCTTTTGGGAGAAAGCATCAGGATGGGATAATCCAAAAGCTCCTCAAGGGAAAGAAAACGATGGGCTTCCATCGGGAAAAAGTCCGGATTTGCCACAAAGATATCACGGAATTCCAGCACAGTCTGGAGCCTGGCATGGGAATTAAGCCTTGAATTGGGGTAGTTGGAGATAATAAGTTCCGCCTGGCCGTTTTCAAGAAGTTCCGCACACCCGGTGGAGGTACTGTTTATAACCTTGATCCGCACATCCGGATAATCCTTGTGGAATTTGCGCAGGTACTGGATCAGAAAATACCTGCACAGTGTGTCACTGGCAGCAATACGAAGCTGTCCGGTAAGGTTCCCCTCTCCGGAAAGAATCAGCTCACCCTCATTGAGCATGGAGATGGCGGGCTTAACATGCTGGAGAAGAAGCTCACCTTCCGGGGTGAGGACCACCCTCTTGGTACTTCGTATAAAAAGAGTGTGCCCCAGCTTTTTTTCAAGGTTTTTGACAGCCTGGCTTACTGCGGACTGGGAGATATAGAGCTGCCTGGAAGCCTCGGAGAAGCTTAAAGTGGTAGCTACATAATAAAATACTTTGTAGAGCTCAAGATTTATATCCATAGATTATAAAATCCTTTCATAAATTAATCCGGATCATGGATGATGCAGCAGATCTTAAAATATTATAACGTAAAGCGGTTCCATGTTCCACAACAAATTTTTTTGTTTACTTATAAATGATATAAGATACATTAATTTTACTAATGATTTTTCCTGTGATACTATAAGCACAGGATAAGAGAAGGATATTATATCCGGCGACTACAAATGGAAACAGAGAAAGGAGCCTTCTATGAGCAACGTAAGACGTGTGTATGTAGAAAAGAAACCTGCTTTTGCCATCAGGGCAAAAGAACTGAGACATGAGGTAAAAAGCTATCTTGGAATCAAGACTGTAACAGATGTAAGAGAGCTGATCAGATATGATGTGGAGAATATCTCCGACGAGGTATTTGAGAAGGCCTGCAAAACTGTATTTGCAGAGCCACCGGTAGATGATCTCTACCTGGAAAAATTCGATGTGGCTGAGGGAGCACGTGTTTTCTCTGTTGAGTATCTTCCGGGACAGTTTGACCAGAGAGCAGATTCCGCAGTTCAGTGTGTACAGTTCCTGGATGAGAATGCACAGCCGATCATCCGCTCTGCAACCACCTATGTGATTGAGGGAGACATCACAGAGGAAGAATTTGAAGCGATCAAGCATCATTGTATTAACCCTGTGGATTCCCGTGAGACAGGAATGGAGAAACCGGCAACCCTGGTAACTGTATTCCCGGATCCTGCTGATGTGAAGATCTTTGAAGGATTCAAGGATATGCCTGAGGCAGAGCTTAAGGAGCTTTACACATCCCTGAACCTGGCTATGACATTCAAGGATTTTCTTCATATCCAGAATTATTTCAGGGACGAAGAAAAACGTGATCCTTCCATGACAGAGATCCGTGTACTGGATACTTACTGGTCTGACCACTGCCGTCACACCACCTTTTCCACAGAGCTTACCGATGTAAAATTCGATGAGGGCGATTACAGAGCACCTATCGTTGACACATACAACAGATATCTTGCAGACAGAGAAGAGCTTTACAAAGGCCGCAAAGATAAATTTGTCTGCCTGATGGATCTTGCACTTATGGCTATGAAGAAGCTGAAGGCAGAGGGCAAACTTGCAGATCAGGAAGAGTCCGATGAGATCAACGCCTGCAGTATTGTAGTACCGGTTGATGTTGACGGCAAGGATGAAGAATGGCTGATCAATTTCAAGAACGAGACACATAACCATCCTACAGAGATCGAGCCTTTTGGTGGTGCGGCAACCTGTCTTGGCGGTGCCATCCGTGACCCGCTTTCCGGACGTACTTATGTATATCAGGCAATGCGTGTGACAGGTGCAGCAGATCCTACCGTATCCGTAAAAGAGACCCTCAAGGGCAAACTTCCACAGAAGAAACTGGTAAGAAGTGCAGCTCACGGCTACAGCTCCTACGGAAACCAGATCGGTCTTGCAACCGGCTATGTAAAAGAAGTTTACCATCCGGATTATGTAGCGAAACGTATGGAGATCGGAGCAGTTATGGGTGCTGCACCAAGACGTGCGGTTATCCGTGAGAATTCCGATCCGGGAGATATCATCATCCTTCTTGGCGGACGTACCGGACGTGACGGAATCGGCGGTGCTACAGGTTCCTCCAAGGTGCACACAGAGGCTTCCATCGAGGTGTGCGGAGCAGAGGTACAGAAAGGTAATGCACCTACAGAGCGTAAGATCCAGCGTATGTTCCGCAGAGAGGAAGTCAGCCATATCATCAAGAAATGTAATGACTTTGGTGCAGGCGGTGTTTCCGTTGCCATCGGAGAGCTGGCCCCCGGACTTCAGATCGATCTTGACAAGGTACCGAAGAAATATGCAGGCCTTGACGGAACAGAGATCGCTATTTCCGAGTCCCAGGAGCGTATGGCAGTAGTAGTGGATCCGAAAGATGTAGATACATTCCTGAAATATGCAAATGAGGAAAACCTTGAGGCGATCCCGGTTGCAGTTGTAACCGAAGAGCCGCGTCTGGTCCTTAACTGGAGAGGCAGTGAGATCGTAAATATCTCCCGTGCTTTCCTTGATACAAACGGTGCACATCAGGAGACAACTGTTGAGGTTGAGATCCCGTCCAGAGAAGGCAACCTTTTTGAGAAGCGTCCGGATGTAAAAGATGTAAAGGCAAAATGGATTGAGACACTTGCAGATCTTAATGTATGCTCTCAGAAGGGGCTGGTGGAAATGTTTGACGGTTCCATCGGTGCTGGCAGTGTGTTCATGCCATATGGCGGTAAATACCAGCTTACAGAGACACAGTCCATGGTTGCCAAGGTTCCGGTGCAGAACGGAAAGACCAACACAGTTACCATGATGAGCTATGGCTTTGATCCGTATTTATCTTCCTGGAGCCCTTACCACGGAGCTGCCTACGCAGTGACAGAGTCTGTTGCAAGGATCGTTGCAACAGGTGGTGATTACAAAAAGATCCGCTTTACTTTCCAGGAGTACTTCCGCCGCATGACAGAGGATCCAAAGAGATGGAGCCAGCCGTTCTCTGCACTTCTTGGTGCATATGCGGCACAGATGGGCTTCGGACTTCCGTCTATCGGAGGAAAGGACAGTATGTCCGGTACTTTCAATGATATCGATGTACCGCCTACACTGGTATCCTTTGCAGTAGATGTTGCAAAACTTAAAGACGTGATCACACCGGAGTTCAAAAAAGCAGGAAACAAGATCGTATGGCTGAAAGCTGCCAGGGATCAGTATGATCTTCCGGATTATGCAGGCATTATGGATCAGTATGATAAATTACACAATGATATCCAGGCAGGCAGGGTAGTATCTGCATATGCACTTGACCGCCATGGTATTGCGGCAGCAGTTTCCAAGATGGCGTTTGGTAACAGCATGGGTGTAAAGATCGAGCACAGCCTGGATCCGAGAGACTTCTTTGCACCTGGCTTCGGCGACATCATCATGGAAGTTCCGGCAGACAAAGTCGGTGAGCTTTCCATTACCTATACAGTGATCGGTGAAGTAACAGATGATAATAAATTCTCCTATGGAAATACAGAGATCACAGTTGCTGAGGCAGAGTGTGCATGGAAGGAAACTCTGGAAAAAGTATTCAAGACTGCATCAGCAGAAAATGACAGCCAGGCCGAGCCTCTTTCAGAGAAGCTTTACAAGGCTGACAGCATTTATGTATGCAGACACAAGGTTGCAAAACCGCGGGTATTCATTCCGGTATTCCCGGGAACCAACTGTGAGTATGACAGCACACGTGCATTTGAACGTGCAGGGGCAGAGGTAGATGTAAAGGTATTTAAGAATCTGACAGCAGAGGATATCCGTGATTCTGTGGAACTGTTTGAGAAAGCCATTGACCAGGCACAGATCATTATGTTCCCGGGCGGATTCTCAGCAGGTGATGAGCCTGACGGATCAGCCAAGTTCTTTGCAACTGCTTTCCAGAATGAGAAGATAAAAGAGGCAGTTATGAAACTGGTAAATGAGAGAGACGGCCTTGCACTTGGTATCTGTAACGGATTCCAGGCACTTATCAAACTGGGCCTTGTACCTTACGGAGAAATCTGCGGACAGAAAGAGGATTCACCTACACTGACATTTAATACCATTGGCCGTCACATTTCCAAGATGGTCTACACAAAGGTTGTAAGCAACAAGTCACCATGGCTTCAGAAAGCACAGCTTGGCGGTGTTTACTGTAATCCGGCTTCCCACGGAGAGGGACGCTTTGTGGCAGACGAGAAGTGGCTTAAGAAGCTGTTTGAGAACGGACAGGTTGCCACCCAGTATGTGACACCGGATGGTGCGTTAAGCAGAGATGAGGAGTGGAATGTAAACGGTTCCTATCTGAACATTGAGGGAATCACAAGCCCGGATGGACGTATCCTTGGAAAGATGGCTCACAGCGAGCGCCGTGATGACGGTGTGGCTGTAAATATTTACGGACAGCAGGATATTAAGATCTTTGAGTCCGGTGTTGAGTATTTCAAATAATAAAGATCTTCAGCAATAATTTCAAATATCAGTTACCGGAGATATTGTCTGGCCCTGTGTCAGGCAGTATCTCCCGGGTAATTGACAAAATTATAGATTTTTTTCAAAAAATTAAAAAAAGTGTTGACAAGAGGTAATTCCCATTATATAATAGCAAAGCAAGTTGTGAACGGGAAATAATCCTGTGCACTACAAGCAGTTATGGGATCTTAGCTCAGCTGGGAGAGCATCTGCCTTACAAGCAGAGGGTCATAGGTTCGAGCCCTATAGGTCCCAT
>CAKROW010000043.1 GCA_934373235.1 uncultured Blautia sp.
GGAAAGGAGCATCCGCACAGCCCCACAGGCAGCTCCTGCCGCGCAGGAACCTGTGGTGTAGCCAAAACGCATTTTTTTGTTTCCCTTTATGATGAATTTATCTTCCAGCCCGGTTTTGTGCACCTGTCCATCTCTCCTTATATTACTTTATGTTTCAGCCATTTCCGGCTGTGGAAACGGATTCCGAAAATAATTCCCCGAAGTGTCCAGTCTGCAAACATTCCGATCCACACACCCATAGGACCAAATCCCATGACACGGATCAGAAATACACAGAGACAGAATCTGCAGGACCACATGGTACAGCAGGATGTGATCATGGTAAACTTCACATCTCCTGCTGCCCTAAGGCCATAGGCAGGAATAAATCCCATGGACCACACCACCGGCTTCACAATAGTGATCCAGCCTATCATATAAAGACACATATCTGCGCTGGCCTTTTCCATACCGCCTAAGACAGTCACCGGTTTTGCCAGCACAAACACAACCGCACAGCTTACAATGATCACAACTTCTGAGATGATCGTCAGCTTCTTTATGTAGTATATAGCCTCATCCCTGCGTCCTGCGCCAAGGCACTGACCCACTACAGTCATAAGCCCGATTCCAACACCAATAGCTGCAATACCATTTAAATTTTCCAGGATATTGGTCATCGCCTGTGCAGCGATGGCAACAGTTCCAAGGGTCGACACAGTGGACTGAATGGCCAGTTTTCCCAACTGAAACATGCTGTTCTCCACTCCGGAGGGAATACCAAGACCCAGGATCCTTCTGATCATCTCCCAGTCCGGACGTATCTTAAGGTAATCTCTCACAACAATCGGCTGGCGTTCCCTGCGAAGCTGTATCAGTACCACCACAGCACAGAACACACGGGACAGCAGTGTGGAAAGAGCAGCACCTGCAACTCCCATATGAAGCCCCCAGATCATAATGGCGTTTCCGCCAATATTCAGCCCGTTGGATATCACGGAAATAGTCATGGGCCCTTTGGTATTTTCCTGTGCCCGGAAAATCGAAGCTGCACCATTATACGCCGCTATAAACGGAAATGACAATGCTGTATAAAAGAAATAAACTTCAGAAGCTGCCATCACATCCGGATCCACAGAGCCGAAGATCAGGTGCAGGATCGGCTTCTGTCCTGTCAGACAGACAGCAGTCACTGCCACAGAAATAACCGTAATGATAAAAAGTACCTGTCTTGCAGATTCGTTCGCCTTCTCAAAACTTCTCTGCCCGATATACTGGGCACATACAATAGCTCCGCCTGCAGCCAGCGCAGAAAATGCCTGGATCAGCAGAATATTGATGGAGTCCACCAGAGACACTGCAGAAATAGCTGCAGAGCCTACATTACTGACCATCATGGTATCCACAGTTCCCATCAGAGAATTCAGAACCTGCTCCAGTACAACAGGCACCAGAAGATTACGGATCATTCGGTTGGTAAACATGTGCTGTTGTTCCATTTGTAATTATCCCCCTGTTTTTGCAGAGACAAACGCCCCACTATCTTTGTTATTATAACCGCTTCTGATGTTTTTTCCAATATATTTTCCCGAATTTCGTTTAAATTTCACATATTTGTATGGAAGATTCCGGGACAAAATGATAAAATACCTTTCATCTGGCAATAAGTATCTGCGCAGGAAAGGATTTTTTATGGAACGTATTATTTTTTATCATATAAAAAAAGAACATGAGGGACTCTCAGTTCTTGCATTTTTGCAGCGAAGCGGATTTTCCCGACATATCCTTACCACAATGAAGCGGGCACAGCAGGCTATTCTTCTCAATGATATCCCTGCATTTGGCAGAACCATCCTGAAAGAAGGGGATACACTGCGTATCCTGGTTCCCGAAGAGATCCCTGATAAGGCTCATTCTGTCATCCCGGTAAAGCTCCCTCTTTCTATTCTCTATGAAGATGAAGATATTCTGGTCCTCAATAAGCCGGCAGACATGCCTGTCCATCCCTCCGCCGGAAACTATGAAAATACTCTGGCCAACGGCGTTGCCTGGTATTACAGGGAACAGGGAAAAGAATTTGTATACCGCTGTATCAACCGTCTTGACCGTGACACTACAGGGGTTATCCTTCTTGCAAAAAACCCCTTAAGCGGAGCCCTTCTCTCCACCCAGATGAAAAAGCGGCAGATCCGCCGTACCTATCTGGCTCTTACAGAAGGGATCCCTCCGTTAAAGGGTACCATCTCCGCTCCTATTGCAAGAGCCGGAGAATCTGTTATTACAAGAGAGGTCAGTTTTGAAAAAGGAGAGCCAGCCGTCACACATTATGAACGGCTGGCTGTAAAAGACGGTTATTCACTTGTAGAACTTCACCTGGACACCGGCCGGACTCATCAGATCCGCGTCCATATGAAATATATCGGCTGCCCTCTTCCCGGAGATTTTCTCTATAATCCTTCTTTTTCGAGGATCAGGCGTCAGGCTCTTCATTCCTGCCAGTTGGAATTTACCCATCCTGTCACAGAAAAACCACTTCTTTTTTTCGCTCCTGTACCTGAGGATTTCCGTCAGGCTTTTGGCTGTGAATTCTGATTGTTTTTTCTGTAGATCACAAGAAGTCCCTTTAAGAGCAGATCCTCATCCAGCAGGATCTCTCTTTTGCAGTGGGGGACGATCTTCTTTGCAAGACCGCCGGTAGCGATCACCGTTGTCTTCTCTCCCAGTTCTTCCTCCACACGTTCAATAACTCCATCCAGTGCTGCAGCATTGCCGTAAAGCACACCGCTCTTCATACACTCAATGGTGTTTTTGCCGATCACATGCTTTGGTACCTCAATGCCTATGCCACTTAACTGGGAGGCATTGGCTGTCAGTGCGTCCAGAGAGATCCCGATACCTGGAAGGATCATCCCTCCGATATACTGCCTTTTGTTGTTGACTACAGATACTGTAGTCGCAGTTCCCATATCGATCACAATAAGCGGAACCGGATACTCGTGAAGAGCAGCCACTGCATCTGCCACCTGGTCCGCTCCAAGCTGTCCTGGATTATCCATCATGATATTCAGTCCTGTCCTGACTCCAGGTCCCAGAACCATGACTTCTTTTTTCAGGATCTTCTCCGCAGCCAGCCTGCCGATATTGGTGATCTGTGGAACAACGGACGAAATGATACACCCTTCTATATCCGGCTTCTTAATGTGGTAGATATCAAGGATTGTCTTGATATCCACCGCATATTCCAGTTCTGTCTTTGTCCGTACTGTGGAAATACGCTCAATAAAATATGTCTTCTCCTCATCAATACATCCGATGACAATATTGGTATTTCCGATATCGATTGCTAAGATCATGCTATTTCTTTCTCCTGTTTCTGTACCGCAGGAATCATGTGGGCTTTAAAAAGTGCTCCGCCGATAGCTCCGGTCAGCACTGTAGAAGATACCATCTCCGCAATAGCATTGACACCTACCATCAGGCAGCATCCGATGATAATATTTCTTCCGCCCATCAGACCCTTTACATAGTCGGTATTGCCAAAAAGACCTACCAGTGCGCTCATAAAGAACAGCGTATTCAGAAAAGCGGAGAAAAATCCGGTGACTGCGCAGGCCACATAAGTATTGGTTTTCTTTCGCATTGCCCTGAAAATGAATCCAATGCAGATTCCGTCCAGTAAACGTGGTACGAATCTCTGGATAAATGCCAGAAATGGATTGATGCTAAAAAGCATAACACCCATGGCACTGCTTCCGCCGATGTTGATACACTGTCCGAAGCTGGTCAGTCCGAACACAGCTCCTGCCACAGCTCCTCCTGTGGGACCAAGAACTACTGCACTTATGGCAACCGGGATCACATTAAAGCTCACTGCCAGGGGTCCGATGTTCAGATACCCCAGAGGCGTGCATGCCATAAGGATCAGGATGGCTGTCATAAGCCCGAGTATAGTTAACTGTGACGTGGTAAATCTTCTGTTTTTCATTTTTTCTCCCTCCTTGTTATCGTTCCCTTCAGGGATACAATACATTTTGTGAGTGTGGAAAAGCTTTACCGGTCTTTTCCCATCTCCATGATTTTATCCAGGATCGCATTGGCTGCATCCTCCTTGCTCATAAGCGGGAGTGACACTTCCTCGTCCTGTGTAATCAGAGTCAGCACATTGGTATCCCCCTGAAAACCGGCACCCTCCACCTTAAGGTTGTTGGCTGCCACCATATCCAGGTTCTTTTTACCAAGTTTGGCTCTGGAATTACTGAGCATATCGCGGGTTTCCATGGAAAATCCGCACAAAAACTGTCCTGGTCTTTTATGTTCACCCAGGTATTTCAGAATATCCTGTGTACGTTCCAGATCTATGGACATCTGGTCATCCTTCTTTTTTACCTTGTCAGCACTGACAGAGGCCGGACGGTAATCCGCAACTGCTGCTGCCTTGATGATGATATCCTGTTTTTCACTGACACCTGTCACTGCTTCGTACATATCTTTTGCAGTGATCACAGACACCGTCTTCACAAAAAGAGGAGGCGTAAGCGCTGTCGGACCGCTGACCAGTGTTACATCTGCCCCCCGGAGCATGGCCATCTTTGCAATGGCATATCCCATCTTCCCGGAAGAATGATTGGTGATATAGCGCACAGGGTCAACAGCCTCCTGGGTGGGGCCTGCTGTCACAAGGACTTTTTTGCCCTCCAGATCTTTTGCAAAAGCCACTTCTCTTAAAATATACTGAAGCAGTGTTTCCGGTTCCGGCATCTTTCCGGCTCCGGTGTCCCCACAGGCAAGATATCCGCTGGCAGGTGTGATCACTTCATATCCGTAGAACTGAAGCTTCTTCATGTTTTCCTGTACGATCGGGTTCTCATACATGGCCGTATTCATGGCAGGTGAAAGGATCTTTTTGCACCTGCAGGCCATAACCGTGGTGGTAAGCATATCATCTGCAATGCCTCCGGCAAGTTTGCCGATCACATTGGCGCTGGCCGGTGCGATCATTACAACATCCGCTTTTTTTGCAATGGATACATGTTCCACCTGAAACTGAAAATTCCTGTCAAAAGTATCCACCAGACATTTGTTTCCTGTCAGTGTCTCAAATGTGATGGGATTGATAAAATTCGTGGCATTGGCTGTCATCAGCACATGCACATCTGCATGGAGCTTATGGAGCGCGCTGGCAAGATATGCGATCTTGTAGGCTGCAATACTGCCGGTCACTCCAAGTAAAACGGTTTTTCCCTTCAGCATTCCTTCTGTCCTCCCTGTCAGTCGATCATCCGGATGCTCTCGATCACAGGCTGCTCTTCTGCCGGGATCGTTCCATTGTCGTCTGTCGGCTTTGCGTCCTGGCATATCTTATCTACCACATCCATTCCGGATGTCACATGACCGAAACCTGCATAATCTCCGTCCAGATATACCGCATCTGCCTGAACAATAAAGAACTGGGAGCTTGCGCTGTCCGGATCTGTACTTCTTGCCATGGAAATGGTCCCCCTTGTATGGGAAATATCATTCTCCACTCCGTTGTTGGAAAACTCACCTTTTATTGTTTCATCGGCTCCGCCTCTTCCGGTTCCCTCCGGATCTCCGCCCTGGATCATAAATCCATCCATGATCCTGTGGAAGGTAAGTCCGTCATAAAAATTCTCCTGCACAAGTTTCACAAAATTTGTCACTGTGACCGGTGCGGTATCTGCATCCAGCTCAACTTCAATATCCCCGTAATCCTTAACTACGATCTCCGCATGGTGGGTTCCTGTAAGCTCCTGTGTAGTGTCAAGGTTCACACTGTCACTGCTGTCTGAAAAATCTGCCTCCTGGTTCTCCTCCGGATCAAGAGTTGCCTCTTCCTCAGAATCTTCCTCTGTATTCTCAATCTCTTCTGCACTGGAAGCAATGTCTTCCATATTCTGCATATCTTCCTCAGAACTGTCTCCGTCTGTAAATCCGGCTTTCGCTGCCTCTTCCTCGGAGACAGCCTGGGCTGCAGTTTTCTCATCTACTGCCATGCTTCCTTCTGAATCTTCCTTGCTGGTCCCGGTTGTATCTGATGCTGTCTTGTCTGTACTTCCGCAGCCAGCAAAAAAGCCTGATGTCAGAGTCGCCGCAAATAAAACTGCCAGAACTTTACGTTTCATGTTCTATTCCTCCTTATGGGATCCGGAAAAACTCTTATTCCGGTATATTTCCAGTTTTCCCCCGGTAAACTTCCATCAGTTTACCATTATCTACTGATAAAGTCAATTCCCGAAACTGCTGCCCTGCATCTTGTATCTCTTTCATTTCTCTGCTAAAATAGTTTTTGGACATCCCGGCAGAACTGCCGGGGAATTTCAGAAAGTGAGGAATCCGGCATGGAAAAAATTACAAGTTTTACCATAGACCATATCAAACTTCAGCCTGGTGTATATGTTTCCAGGAAGGATCCGGTGGGCGGCAGCGTGATCACCACCTTTGACATCCGTATGACCTCTCCCAACGAAGAGCCTGTCATGAACACTGCAGAGCTTCACGCAATGGAGCATCTGGCAGCCACATTTCTCCGTAACCATAAGGAATTTGGTCCGAAGGTCATCTACTGGGGCCCTATGGGATGCCGTACAGGCAATTATCTTCTCCTTAACGGCGACTACGAATCAAAGGATATCGTTCCCCTGATGACTGAGATGTTTGAGTTTATCCGTGATTATGAGGGCGAGATTCCCGGTGCCTCCCCAAAAGACTGTGGTAATTATCTGGATATGAACCCTGGCATGGCCAAATATCTGGCTGATAAATTTTTAAAAGAAGTTCTCTACGACATCAAACCTGAGAGACTCGTATACCCGGAATGATCATCTTCCGGGAAAGCATCCTGTAAGCAGGATTTTCCTCCTGTAATGGGATACCTCAAAAAAACCGGTACCTGATCTGTTGACTGGTACCGGTTTTTTTGTTGTATTTTTATTCTTCGTCATAATCATCGTAGGATGATCCGTCATAAGAACTGTCATCATAGTAACTTTCATCCTCAGAATAGTCGTATGAACTGTCACTGTAGGAACTGTCACTATACGAACTGTCATCGTAAGAGGTGTCATCTGATGACGTATCTGTATCACTGTAGGAACTGTCATCATAATAACTTTCTGAACTATCAGATGTATCTGCTGTATCAGATGAAACATCTGTGCCGGTATCTGCTGTCGCGGCCGCTGTATCTGCTGCAGAGGTATCTGTGCCCTGCGCTGCTGTGGCTGTTCCCGCTGCCGGTGCCGTAGTGGTCAGATAATCGCCGGAAGCATAACAGGTCTGTCCGTTATAATTGATACGGACCCATCCGTTTGCACATACACCGGTACTGTTTAACTGTGCTCCTGCCAGAACGCCTGCTACCAGATCTGACTCAGCACTGGCATCTGAGCGAAGATTCACTCCCTGTGCAGCATAATAAACACCTTCTTTAACTTCCACGGAAACTCCGCTTGGAGTCTGCTCTGCTGCCGGTGCTGCTGTAGCTGCCGGTGTCTGCGTAGGTACCGGAGTTTCTGCTGCCGGTGTGGGAGTTGCCTCAGGTGTCTTTGTTGCCTTGGCTTCCGCTTTCGGTGTGGGAGTTGCCTCCTTTGCCTTACCGGAATCCACCACAGTCACCACCGCGTCTGTTCCCTTTGTATAACCGCAGCCCTGCGCCAGAAATGCCGCTCCTAATATCAAAGTAAGAATACATGTCTTTTTTACCATTTTTGTAATCCTCCCTGTGAGCCGGATGTCTGCGCATACTCTGTGACACCTGGCAAAGTGGTTTTTGCTCTGTTCTTCAATATACACGATTCTTCCGTATTATGCAAGTATTTTTCTGATCGCCTCTGCTGCCATATCGATCTCTTCTTCTTTGTTAAACCAGGAAAAACTGAAGCGCACGGCTCCCATCTTTTCTGTTCCCAGAGCCTTATGCATTAACGGTGCACAATGTCCGCCGGATCTTGTACTGATGCCAAAATCCTCATCCAGGATCATGCTGACCTCAGAAGATCCCATACCGGAAAGGTTAAGTGCAACCACAGGTGATCTTTCCTTTCTGTCAAAATCTCCGTATATGGTCACTCCCGGAATCTCCTTCACCAGGTCATAAAACCTCCACATAAGCATCTCTTCTCTTTCCCGGATCTTATGAATACCGGTTTTTTCAAGCCAGCCAAGAGCTGCGTTAAGACCTGCGATCCCGTGGCCGTTTAAAGTCCCGGCCTCCAGTGCTTCCGGCATTTCCCGGGGATGTTCCTTCTGAAAAGTAAGTATTCCGCTTCCCCCGGACTTTAAAGGCTCCACCCGGATTCCGGGGCGCACACAGATGGCACCAGTCCCCTGAGGGCCCAGAAGTCCTTTATGCCCGGAAAAACATAAAATATCGATCCCGTCTTTTTTCATGGAAACCGGAAATACTCCTGCTGTCTGGGAAGCGTCCACGATAAAGAGAATTTTATGTTTTTTTGCAATTCTTCCAATTGCATGAATATCATTTATATTTCCAGTAAGATTGGAAGCATGGGTACAGACAATTGCATGTGTATCCGGCTTTATGGAATCCTCCAGCTCTTTAAGTGAAATCCTGCCTTTTCTGTCTGCCGGAAGGATGGTAAGATCCGCTCCTTTTTCTTCCAGGACATAAAGGGGCCGCAGGACACTGTTGTGTTCCATCTCCGTTGTGATCACATGAACCTTTTCCCTCTCCGGATGGAGGACGCCGTATATGGCTGTATTTAAAGCTTCTGTTGCATTAGAGGTAAATGCAACATTTTCCGGTCCCCAGGTGTCAAACATTTCGGAAAGCCTGCATCTTGTGTCATAGACCAGCCTGGACGCAGCCAGTGCCTCCCCGCTGTTTCCTCTTCCGCTGTTTCCTGCACTGTATAATGCCTTCACCACAGCCTCAGCCACACATTCCGGTTTATGAAAACTGGTAGCCGCATTATCAAGATAGATCATATTTTTCTCCTCAGATTCGACTAAATTGTTGTTATTTTTGCAAAAAAACTATATAATTTATTTTATACTATCAGAGGGGAGATTTCCATATGAAAAAAAACAGTTTTTTCTCAAGTCTGCCATTCAGGCTTCTGGTGGCCGTGATCCTGGGTCTCATCATCGGGCTGATCCTGAATAAATTCAGCACCAACGGGATCACTATGGCAGTTCTCAATGTTGTTGTAACCATCAAATACATCCTGGGTCAGCTTATCAACTTCTGTGTACCCCTGATCATTATCGGATTCATTGCCCCGTCTATCACCAAGCTTGGCAAAAATGCATCCCTGATCCTTGGAGTTGCAATATGTATCGCCTACTGTTCTTCCCTGGGTGCAGCTTTTTTTTCCATGCTGTCCGGATACGCAATTATCCCTCATCTTTCCATCCATACCTCCACAGAAGGGCTGAAACAGCTTCCTGATGTGATCTTTGAACTTGCCATTCCCCAGATCATGCCGGTTATGAGCGCTCTGGTGCTCTCTGTGATGCTGGGACTTGCGGCTGCCTGGACCAGAGCAAAACTTATCGCAGATCTTCTGGACGAATTCCGCCAGATCGTTCTCTTTGTTGTGACAAGAGTCATCATCCCTGTTCTGCCTCTTTTTATCGGTACCACCTTCTGCGGACTGGCCTATGAGGGATCTATCACCAGACAGCTTCCAGTATTTATCGAAGTTATCCTTCTTGTCCTTGCAGGACACTTTATATGGATGACCCTTCTTTATGTGATCGCCGGAATCTATGCCGGGGAAAATCCTCTTGAGGTGATCCGCCATTACGCACCTGCATACCTTACTGCAGTGGGAACCATGTCCTCCGCCGCCACCCTGGCTGTAGCACTTCGCTGTGCCTCAAAGTCAAAGCCGCTCCGAAAGGACATGGTGGATTTTGCCATCCCGCTTTTTGCTAATATCCATCTGTGCGGTTCCGTTCTTACAGAAGTCTTCTTCTGCATGACTGTCTCCAAGATTCTCTACGGATCTGTACCTCCTGTCGGAACCATGATGCTGTTCTGCATCCTTCTGGGAATTTTTGCCATCGGCGCTCCCGGAGTTCCCGGAGGAACTGTTATGGCATCTCTGGGGATCATCACCGGTATCCTGAAGTTCGGAAGCTCCGGTACTGCCCTGATGCTTACAGTCTTTGCTCTTCAGGACAGTTTCGGTACTGCATGTAATGTAACAGGCGATGGTGCCCTCACACTGTTTCTCTCCGGATACGCCAGACGCCATGGAATTCAGGAACAGCATATAGAGATTGATCTCTGATACAACTAACTTATTTTACGGACGTATTACCTTGTCTGCCTTTGCAAGCTTCTCTGCAATGGTATACATATTGGTAACAGTTCCTACTGCCGGTTCCTTAAGGCCATAAAAGTTTACACAGGTTCCGCAGGTAAGGATCTCGCAGCCCATTTCCTGAAGGCTCTTAAGATCCTCAAGACAGAGAGAATCCTGGGCTGTGAGTTTTGCACCTCCATTGTAAAACAGAATAGTGGAAGGCAGTGTCTCAAGCTGTGTCAGGGCAAAGATAAATCCTTTGATCAGGATTCCTCCAAGCTCCGGATCTCCCTCTCCCATCTTATCAGAGGTGACAGCCACTACCATTCCCACTCCACCTGAAGCCGGGGTGCATGATGGAATATCTTCTGGAATTCCCATATTTTCAGTCTTGTTTTTTACGGTCATATTTACTTCATAACCATTCTCTGTCTTTCTGGAAACAAAGCTGCATCCTGTGCTGCCGGCAAGTCTTCCCAGGTTATTTACCGCAACATCATTATCTACCAGGACCTGGATCTCATCTCCTTTTTCAGCTTTGTCAAGTACCTTCTTTGTCATTACTACAGGAATGGGACACTGTTTTCCCATTGCATCGATCGTGTGTTTCATATCTTCACATCCTCCTTAAGCTTAATTTCTGTTTTCCAGGCTGTGAGCCTCTTTGTAAATCTCACAGGAGCCATTGTTTACACATCTCTCATGGGCGCAGTCCATAAATGTCAGCTTCCTGCTGCCATCCTCTTCAATGGTATATTCACAGCATACTGTTTCTCCGCTGTTCATGGTCCTGCAGAATCCGGATATAAATTCTTCCTCAATTGCCATATTTTCTACTCCCTGTTCTGTACCACTTCTTCCGGTACGATCTCCTCAAGCATCCCGGTCTCATTGTAGGCCTCAAACTGTTCCTCGATCTTCCCCAGAATATCTGCATACTGGCAGAAAGCCTCTGCAAGTTCCGCCCTGTGCTCCGGTACCTTCTTATAGCAGACTCTGTGCTCCATGCTTGCCCACAGATCCATGGTCATGGTTCGAAGCTGGATCTCCACAGGAAAATACTCCATGGTATCCAGATAATATACCGGTACAGCAATGATCACATGAAAGCTGCGGTATCCGTTGGGCTTGGGATTGTGGATGTAGTCCTTCTCCCTTATAAAGATCAGCTCACTCTGTCTTTTCAGTGCGTTTACAAGATTATAGATATCATCTATAAAATAGCAGATCACACGGATTCCCGCAATGTCTCTTAAATAATCCTTGGCGTTCTGCACACTGTCTGAATGTCCTAGCTTTGCAAGCTTCTTCTCAATGCTCTTCTTGGACTTGATACGTTCCTGTATATTATGTATTGGTGATACTGATGATTTCTGATAAAGACTTCCGTTCAGCACCTCCAGCCTGGTCCTCATCATCTGGCAGGCATTCTGGTATGGCTGAATAAAGTCGTAATACTGTTCATTTGTCATTCAAACCCCTCTTTCTTTTTGACTCACCATCCTTTGTATTTTAATGGATATATGTGAGCATTTTGTATTAAAAGTCTAAGGTTTTCCTGATTATTTTATTAATTTTCCATAAAATCCGTCAGGACAGATCAGGATAATTTATGGATAAACAGCCCGCTGCAAAGCTTCGGTTCAAACCAGGTGGACTTTGGAGGCATCAGTTTTCCTGCATCTGCAATGCTCATCAGCTCCTCAATGGATGTGGGATACATGGCAAAAGCCACACCACCGGTCTCATCTGCTGTCTCTGCCAGATCTTTCAGCCTGTGGTTTCCACCCATAAAGCGGATCCGCTCATCTGTTCTCGGATCTTTGATGCCAAGAACCGGTCCCAGTACACGGTCCTGCAAAATGGACACATCAAGCCTGCCTACCTCATCCTTTTTCTGGTAAAGATCCGGATATGCCTGCAGATGGAACCACTCTCCGTCCACATACATGCCAAAGCAGTGTTTTTCCACTGGTTTACATGGAAATCCAGGCATTGCCATCAGCTCAAAATTAAATTTCATGCTTCCAATAAAGGCACGCACATCAATGCCGTTAAGATCTTTTACGATCCGGTGATAGGGAAGGATTGTAAGCTGTTCACATGGAAATACAACAGAAAGGAAAAAGTTAAACTCCTCTTCACCTGTATAATTCGGATTTTCCTCACGTCTTTTCAGCCCCACTTTTACTGCAGAAGCAGCTCTGTGATGTCCATCCGCAATATAAACAGAGGGGACATCCTGAAAAAGAAGGCTGATCCTTTTGATCGTCTCCTCCTCATCCACCACCCAGACTCTGTGTGTGATCTCATCTTCCTCTGTAAAATCATAAACCGGCTCATGGGATACCCTCCATTCTTCCACAAGTTTAAGAAGAGGCTCCGGGTAAGGGCAGGTAAGAAAAATAGGGCCTGTGTTTGCATCGCACACATCCACATGGCGGATCCTGTCCTGTTCTTTATCCTCCCTTGTAAGCTCATGCTTTTTGATGGTTCCATTTAAATAATCATCGATTGAACTTACTCCTACAATACCTGTCTGGGATTTTCCCTTGCGCACTAGTTCATAAAGGTAAAAATTCCGTTTCTCATCCTGGATCAGGATTCCGTTTTTCTGGAAACAGTCCAGGTTTTCTCTTGCTTTTGCATAGACCTCCGGCGCATAAAGATTAGTGGAGGGATCCAGATCCATCTCCGCTCTGTCTATATGAAGGAAGGAATATGGATTTTTTTCACCGATCCGGCGTGCCTCCTCCCTGGTTACAACATCATAGGGAAGGGCTGCCACAGCGGCGGCCTTTTCCCTGGCAGGCCTTACTGCCTGAAATGCCTGAAATACTGCCATTTTATTTTTGTCCTTTCGTTTTTTGTATGTCAGTTCTGAAAATTGATCTGTCCTTTTTTTACCAGCGGATATCTGGAAAGATCTCTTCCATCCAGGTCTTCCCTGTGCATATCCACAGCGCTGATCTGCTGATTATCATAGGTAGTATAATAATAAATCCCTCTGGTGGCATTACAACAGGAAGTATAAAGGGTGATCTCATATTTTCCTGGTTCCACCTCACAGCAGCCTCTCTGCTGCTCCACAGACCCGAGTATATGGAAAAACTGGCTCACACTCTCCTCCTCAGAATCCCCGGATCGGGAATTCAGCTTTGTAAATGCCACTTTTGCAAACCTTGAGGCAGAGGAAAGGTCTCCCGGAAGCCCCATAGCCCCCATTCCACGACTGTAAGCCTTAAGAGGAAGATGCCCTCCGAAATTATTCTCCGGCTGTTTTGGCGAAAGGTTCATATAGTTATTCAGAAGAAACATCTGTGTGTCAAAGGGCGGATTATTGGTAAGGACCCCCACCGGATTATCCCACACATGAAGTCCGTCTGCCATGGATTCCACTGTGATACTCTCATTCTCATCTGAAATGATCCAGTGAAGTCCCGCACATGGTAACTGTTCGCTGAATGGCGTATCTGTAAGGCAGAGTTCTCTAAGCTTCTTCCTGGCTTCCTTTACAGAGGAGCAGCTTCCCAGTATCCATGGAATAAACTCAAACTGCGCTACATTCTGTTTCCCTTCTGTAACCTTTCCGTAAACTGCGTTCCCCACAAAATTAAGTCCTGCCATTCCAAGACCTTTTTCATTGATGGCATCATAATAAAGGGGATAATCGCCTGCAACATGAGCCATCCCTACAATTGCGTAGTGATGTGACATGGTTTCCATATGCCGGAAATGAAAAGGGTAATTCCTTGGCGTCACAGTGATCTCATCCCCATAGGAAAACTCATAGTCCAGCGTTCTTCCAAAATAAAAATCCTTTGTTCTGTATGTTGCTGCTGTACACATAAACTGATTCCTCCTTATATTTACCGGCTGTCCTGTCTGCGTTTATTTAACTCCGGAAGCACGGTGACCAGCATGGTAATAAAACAGGCACACCCGCCTGCAAGATTGGATACAGGTTCTGCCCAGAACACTCCGTCTGTTCCCATCCCTCCCACGTAAGGAAGGATGATGGTAAGAGGCGCCACGATCACAGCTTTTCTCAAAAGAGAAAAAAATGTCGCCCGCTTCGCCTTCCCCAGAGCTACGAACACACTTTGTCCTGTAAACTGAAATGCCATAAAACAAAAACCGAAAAAATAAATATGAAGAGCCGGTATCCCCTTTTCCAGGATCATCGGCTCATTACTGAAGATCCGGATAAAAAAGCCGGGAACCAGCTTCAGGATGGCCCATCCTGCCATAGTGTAGGACACACATACCACAGTCAGGAATCCGATAGCTTTTTTAACCTTATCAAAAGCCCTTTCTCCGTAATTAAAGCTGATCACAGGAGAAGCCCCGCTGGTAAGCCCATGCACCGGAATGGTAAAAATATCCCTCACAGAGTTAAGTACTGTCATAACTCCTACATACACATCTCCGCCCCAGATCTGCAAAGTAGCATTACATACCACCTGCACCAGGCTGTTGGTAAATGCCATAAAAAATCCGGACATACCAAGACTTACGATCTGTCCCACTCTTTTCCAGCTTATCTTCATGGATGATCTCTGAAGCTTGACCGGAGCTTTCACAAACAGGAAACGAAGCACCCACGCTGCCGAGCAGAACTGGGAAAATACTGTTGCCACGGCTGCTCCTCTCACGCCCATGTGAAGCCCAAAAATAAGCAGCGGATCCAGCACGATATTCAGAACCGCTCCGATGAGAATGGTCAGCATTCCCATACTGCCAAAGCCCTGGCTGTTGATAAAAGGATTCATACCCAGTGTGATCATCACAAACAGTGTTCCCAGAAGATAGATCCTTATGTATGCGCCTGCATAGGGAAAGGTAACGTCACTGGCACCAAACAGATAAAGCACCGGTCTGTGGAACAGAAGTCCCATAACTGTAAGGATCATCCCCGTGCCAATAAGCATGACAAAAGTATTTCCCATTAACATTCCTGCCTCGTCATCGTTTCCTCTTCCTCTCTCCATGGAAAACAAGGGAGAACCGCCATTTCCAAAAAGATAGGTAAATGCCGTGATCAGAGAAATAACAGGGAAACATAATCCCACACCTGTAAGAGCTGACGCTCCGCTTCCCGGGATCCTGCCGATATAAATACGGTCTACCACATTATACAAAAGATTCAGTATCTGCGCAATGATCATAGGCACAGCAACCTCCATGATATTACGGTACACACTTCCTGTGGAAAAATCCGTCTGATGCGTTTTCATACTGCTTTACCACCTTTATTATCTGTTTTTTATATTTTACCTCGATTGTATCTGTAAATCAAATAAATCACATATTTATTCCTTGTAATTTTTTGTAATTCCCGATATAATAAAAGAAAGAAAAAGAAAACGGTAATGATTTCACATCCAATCGGTCACGAATCAACATTTGTGAGATCATCCGAAGGAGGAAATCTTATGGAAAATAATTACAGCAAACTGGCAGTAGGCGTCTTTGAGATGGACAATCTGGTTGCCTGCTTCGTAGCTCTTGACGCTGCCTCCAAGGCGGCCAATGTAAGCATCCAGAGTGTGGAGCGTAACCGTCTCAAAAGCGGTGCCTGTGTAAAGATCAGGGGATCTGTATCAGATGTGACTGCTGCCATGGAAGTAGCAATTGAAGCCGGAAAGCCTTATGGCAAGCTGGTTTCCCACACAGTGATCGCATCTCCTTCCGAGGATACGGAGATCGCGCTTAAGATGACCATAAACAAATAGGAAGTGAGGATACAGATATGACATATGGTGCATTTGGATTAGTTGAGGTTGTAGGAAGCAGTAACGCCATTCTCGTTATTGACCAGATGTTAAAGACTTCTGAGGTTTCCTTCCGTACATGGCAGACAAAATGCGGTGGACACGCAACTGTATTTATGAGCGGTGATGTGTCAGCAGTCACAGCCGCAGTTGAGAGCATCAAGGGGAATCCTCCCTGTGAGGTGGTTGCAAGCGCTGTGATCTCCAATCCTTCCGGCGAGACCGTCCGCCTGGTTGACGAGGAAGCAGCCCGCAATCATTTTGCCTGAACAGGTCTGTCCAGATCTGTAAGTTCCCGGCCGTCAAGTACCGGAAAAATGGCAGTGTCCTGGCGGTGAGCCATTATCACCTGCTTTCCGCCCACATCACCGGTAAGCTTCATAAGCTCCGGGTAATATTTTCGCGAAAAAATACAGGGATTACCTGTTTTTCCCTTTGTGGAGACACAGGCGATCCCCTTTTTTTCTTTCAGAAAAGTGTCCACAAGACTGAGGATCGTATCCGCTGTAAGCCATGGCTGATCTGCTACTGTAAAAAGACAGGCATCGGAGGTTTCATTGGCAAGAAGTCCTATCTTCACAGAAGAAGAAATCCCCTCATCCGGATGGACATTATAATAAACGCCGGCTCCTGCTGTTCTTGCCGTTGCAGCAATAGCTTCATACTGTGTCACTACAGTAATGTGGCTGCGGATCCCCCTTCTCGTCAGTTCCCGGCATACACATTCAAGTTGCGTAAGAATATGTCGATACATAGGTTCTCCCCCGATCTCATACAAAAGTTTGTTCGATCCAAATCTCCGGCTGTTTCCTGCTGCCAGCATGATCAGTGAAATCTTCATATCACACCTCATACCAGAATCCCTTTTTCAGGCTTCCTGCCTTTGCAGGGATTCCTTTTTTCCTACACTGATGTAAAATATGTTCCCATACTTCCCGGGATACAATATCTGTCTTGTTAAAATATATCAGATAAGGCCGGTCTCCCATGTTTTTTCTCAATGCAAGTGGAGATTCTGCCAGTTTGATCATATCATCTGTTTCAATTCTCTCATCCAGGCTTTTTTTCAGAAATTCTGCCCCGGATGCCGGTCTGTGCATCACCTCTTTAAGAGGCCTGCCTATGGCATCCAGTCCTGCCACAGCGATCACTGCCTCTGCCTCTTCTGGCATGGCAGGCTCCCAGATTTCCGGAAATTTAAGAGGCAGTCCTCTGGAACCATCAGCCTCAATAAGAAGAATATCACACAGGCTTTTCAGTTCCGGCAGTCTGACCTCCGGCCTGGAAATCTTGGGGTTTCCCGCTTCATGGGCTGCCACAAACACATAACCGGTTGCGGCAGATTTTCTTTCCACTTCTTTTCTGAGTATGTCCGGTTCTTTTGAATTTTCCGGTCCACAGTTTACAAAAGGGCATTCCGGATCCCATGCCATATGGGTGGTAGTGGTAATGAGCACCTTTTTTTTCAGTGCTGCCCACTCCTGTGCAAGGCGGATGATCAGACTGGTCTTTCCCCCGCCTCCTGTAACTGCAAGGATCAGGCTGCTTTTCTCCTCAAGTCCCGGAAGATGGCAGAACTCTTTGTGGGTCTTTTCTTCACTCATAAGGCAGAACCCTGTTGGAAAGAAGGATCTCCACCACACTGCCGGCCAGGCATCTTGCCTTGTCTGAGATGGTATAGCAATTTTTCTTCTGCTCTGCCCTGGGATCGATATCTGCGATCTTCATTCCCTTAAATACCGGATATCCGTCCCGGATCAGCCCGCGGATCACACCGGAAATGGTTGCCTTTACCGGAGTCTCTCCAACCATGGCGATCACCTGGTCTTTTTCCACCAGATCTGCAATCCGGGAAATGTTTCGCATCACCCCATCTGCAGGCGAATGGATCACACGTTCTTTTCCCACACCTGCAATGATCCCGGGCACACCGGTATTGGGAAGAGCCTGCCCCTCACTGAGTATCCTGGCAAGGTTATGTCCCCGCATGGTCTCCACCACATAGTCTACATCCTCACCGGCTGTAAAGCCAGGTCCCATGCCAACTGTAAGAGATGCCATGGTCCTGTTTGTTCCAAGATTTTTCTTCGCAAGAATTCCGTCTATAACAACTGCAGGATGAAGATGTGGGATGCACTTCCCCTCCGGATCTGTAAGAAGAGGGATTTCATCTGCCTTCCAGCACTCCTCACAGGATTTGAACAGATCACATGCAGAGGGATCTTTCTCCTCATCCCAGAAGATCCTTCTGCAGCCCACACCTTCCACTTCTGTCACCTTATCATAAACTGCCTCGCTGAAAGCCACATAACGACGGATAGCACTTGGATGGTCACTTTCCAGGATCAGTACATAATATCCGCACCGGAAAAGCCTGTGTATCACACCGGTAGCCAGATCTCCACCGCCACGTACCAGAATCAGATTTTTCATCAGATATCAAAGCCTCCTGTTTTATAGGTACCTCCTGTCACATTCCCTGCTGAAAGCAGGTCATAAAGCTCTGCTGATGTAGCGTCCTTATAAGGATTTACATAGAACAGGCCTACGATCCCAAAGGTGATCGAGGACAGGATATCCCAGGGAATGAAAGAAAGATCCAGCACAAAAGTATTCCATTTCTGTCCATTCATCATCTGTCTGCTTTTTTCAAAAGCTTCTTTTCTGTCCATATTGGGATATTCCGCAAGAAGATACGGAACCATCCGGTATTCATAAGCTTTTATAATTCCCGGGATAATAAACAGAAGGCTCCAGAGGAATGTATAAAGATCTCTCAGGAACATGGTAACAACCACATTTCCGTAATTTCCGGAACGGAACAGGCTTAAAATCTTATCGACACCTGGTCTTCCGTAAAGGTTTTCGATATAAAAGCTTCTTCCACCGGCTTCCAGCACATTTCCCACCAGGATATGGAAGAGGATTCCAAGCAGACCGATAAGGATCAGCATGGAAATTCCCACTGTGGCAAGAAGAAGCCCAAACGGAGAACGTACTGTGTGTAAGATCCCGTTTACAGAATCATAGGTTGACACACTGCTGTCAGATGTGAACCATTCTTTCACACCGGACTTTCCGGAACCGGATGCGCTGGCCGCTGATACGATAGCAATGATAAGGCTCACCAGAACCGCTGACCAGTAATTTTTGTAAAAAGCACCTTTGGCTCTTGTTTTAAGTTCTCCTCTGTTCCAAAAAATATTATTGTTCATCTCTTATCCCTCCAGATATCTTTTGCAGACTTTCAGTTTTTTATCTCCTTTTTCCCAGGCTGAGAGATCCAGGGAAACCTTATAGCCGCCTCCGTTTTTTACATGCCATTCATAAAACTGTCCGGACGGTTCTCCATATTTTTCCATAATGTTCATGATGGTTCCTCCGTGAACCACCAGCGCTGCTTTTCGGATCTCTTTCTGTATGCACATGTGCACTGCCTTCTCAAATCCCCGGAGACTTCTATTTTTAAAATCTTCCCTGCTTTCCCCGCCTGGAAAAGGAAGAGTTCCGTTGCTGTCGATCCATGCCTGGTATGCGGTATTTCCGGAAAGCTCCTTATAATTTCTGTTCTCAAACTCACCAAAGTCACATTCCGAAAGTTCTCTTATTATCACAGGCTCATTTTCCGGATACAAAATCCCGGCAGTTTCCAGGCATCTTATAAGCGGGCTGCAAAAAACTGCTTCCACCGGCTCACAGGAAAGTCCCTGAAGAAAAGCTTTTCCCTCTTCTGTAAGAGGTTCATCAGTTACACCGATATAACGTTTCAGAGCATTTCCGGCAGTTTCTCCGTGGCGGACCAGACAGATCTCAGCCATTTTTGATCACCGTCCCGATTCCGCAGACAACCCGGATAACCCGCTTGCTGTACCCTGCAAGTTCTGTACAGATCCTTCCCACTGCTTCCCGGTATTTCCGTTCAAAAGCATCTATGGGCACGATTCCGTAGCCAACCTCCTCAGATACCAGGATCACATCCGGATTCTCTTTTTTCAGTCTCAACACAAGATTCTCCAGGTCTTTCTCCTCCTTCAGGCTCTTCCTTATGTACTCCTGAAATCCCAGCACACCCTGCGTCCTGCACAGACCATCCTCATCAAGATCTTTGGCTTCTTTCCACTCCACTTCCGGATATGTCATTTTGGCATAAGTCTCTTTTCCCTGAAAAGCTCCTCCGATCACCATTTCCATTTCCACTCACCCCTTTAATATAAACTACTGACCACTGCCAGCACAACCGTCATGGCCACTTCACAGATACAGAGGAAAAATCCCGCCAGATCTCCGGTGGTTCCTCCAAAATACTTCATGGCTGTATGATGATACCACCAGAATACCAGAAGTGCCGCCACAAAAGCGCAGGCTCCGTAAACCGGCTCTGCAAGTACCATACACGCCAAAAGCACCACTGCCAATATGATCAGCACATTTCTGCAGGCAACGTCTGCCGCATCTCTTGAAAACTCTGCCACTGTTCCGTCTTTCCTTGCTTTTGGAAAAACAATGACTCCGATTCCCGAAAGGCATCTGGATACCATATACCCCAGACACATGACCACTACTGCTTTCCTGCTTAAAAGAACCTGGCTCCAGCCTCCGAACCACAGTAGAAAATAGACACAGCCCGTGATCACCGCAAATGCCCCTGCGTGGGAATCCTTAAGGATCTCCAGCCTTCTGGTGCGCTCCTGCCAGGAACTTAAGGCATCAGAGGTATCCAGAAGTCCGTCAACATGGATTCCCCCGGTAACAAGTACCGGAATCAGTGTAAGAAGCACTGCCAGAAACGTATCTGTAAGCCTTCCTGCTCCCAGGAAATATACCGCCCATGTGAGGATTCCAATTGCTCCCCCGATAAACGGAAAGAAGCACATCATATATTTCAGGTTTTCTTTGTTCCAGTCCACCATCGGCATGGGGATCTTGGAAAACATGGCAAAGGCTGCCTTAGCACTGTTCCAGAGACTTTTCACAGCATTCACCTCCCTTATGGTGTACCGGGATACCGTAAACTACCTCCGTCACCTGATCTGCCAGCTCTGCCATCCGGCAGTTGATCTCTCCCAGCACCTGCTGATAGGCCTTTGTCTCACTGTCATATGGAAAACCGTCAGAAAAGATCTCATTTGTGACGATCACCACATGCCGCACCTGTTTTTTTACATGTTTCACGCCTTCTATCACATGGTCTGCCACCAGAGCTGCATCTGCGCCCTCCCGGAACATCTCATTTGCCACCAGATTTGACATACACTCCAGAAGCACCACGCTGTCGGAAGGAAGAAAAAGTTCATCCAGATCCCTGTACCGTTCCACAGTTTCAAAGCCTTTGCCTGCGCGCATCCGTCTGTGGCGGTCAATCCTCCGCCTGCTTTCCGGATCAAAAGCCTGCATGGTGGCAATATAGATCCGCCTTGCCTCCCCGAAGGAGATCACCCTGTCTTCTGCATAGGCAGACTTTCCGCTGCCACTGCCTCCTGTTACCAGCACCATCATATTATTTCAGCTCCTCATACTGTTCTACATTGATATCTCCGAAAGTGCTCATGGAATTGTATACTGCCTCTGCAAGATCCAGAACAGGAAAAAGAGCCACAGCCCCGGTTCCCTCTCCCAGGCACATTCCTGCATGAAGAACAGCCTCCTTGCCAAGTTCCTTAAGGATCAGGTGAGCTGCCGGTTCCCTGGATACATGGGATGGGATCATGTATTCCCCTGCATTGGGGCAGATACGCTGCGCGATCAGAGCCGCCACACAGGAAATAAATCCATCCATCACAACAGGCATTCCAAGGGCTGCACCCCCAAGGAACACACCCGCCATACCTGCAATATCCAGTCCTCCTACCTTTGCCAGCACATCGATCACATCAGAACGGTCCGGATTGTTCAGGGCAATAGCTTTTTTGATGGCTTTGATCTTACGGTTCAGGCCTTCACTGGAAAGTCCTGCCCCTCTTCCTGTCATATCCTCCACTGGTTTTCCAAGAAGAACCGAAGCCACCGCACTGCTGGTAGTGGTATTCCCGATTCCCATCTCCCCGGTTGCCAGTAGCTGGTAGCCTTTTTCTTTAAGTTCCTCTGCCACGGCAATACCGGCCTCAATTCCCCGGATGGCTTCCTCTCTTGTCATTGCAGGACCTTTGGTCATGTTCCTGGTTCCCATTGCCACCTTCAGATCTGTGCGGACTTTTGTATCCACTGCCATTCCCACATCCACAGGGAAAAGCCGGGCTCCGCATTTTTTACACATCACACATGCAGTGGTGGTGCCTGCCAGAAAATTTTCTGCTACAATGGCAGTTACTTCCTGTCCGGTCTGTGTAACCCCCTCCTCAACAACTCCGTTATCCGCACACATGGCGATCAGGCCTTTTTTCTCAAGATGAATATCCTCGGAACCGGTCATTCCCGCAATCTTTATCAGCATGGTTTCCAAAGCTCCCAGGGAATGAAGGGGTTTGGCAATGCTGTTCCAGCGTTTTGACGCTCTGTCCATGGCCT
>CAKROW010000044.1 GCA_934373235.1 uncultured Blautia sp.
GGATTTACCAGTCCTCCTGCCGCAAATATATCCCATAACCCAGCTATTTTATTTTTTAATTCACCAGTGATCATTTTTTATCTCCCATCTATCGTTCATTATTCCAGGTATATTTCGTATACCTGCCGCCGCCAATTTTTAAAATTTTTTCTGCTGTCAGTAATTCTGCCAGTGTTCTCTGTATCGTTACCACACTGATATCCGGACATTTTTCTGCGATTTCTTTTTTTGTAATTGTACCCGGAGTATTTTTTATAATCTCTTCTATTCGCTCTGGTTTTGATATATTCTGCGTTATCAGCAATTTTATTCTTGAAGAAAACTCTCTGTATGCTCCTACGATAACGCCAAGCATATATTTTACAAATGATATATAATCATTCTTATTCTCATACCAGTTCTCAGAACTTTTCCTTAAACATTCATAGTATAATTCCTTTGAATTTTCTATCATTCTCTCGATACTTATATATTTTCCCACAATATAGCCGGATCTGTACAAAAGTAACAGTGTAAGTAAACGGCTCATTCTTCCGTTGCCGTCATTAAACGGATGTATGCATAGGAAATCCAGAATAAACATCGGAATCAAAAGAAGTGGATCTATTTCTCCTGTTGCCATTGCCTCTTCAAATGCTCTGCATAGTTCTTCCATTGCTTCCGGTGTTTCCCATGCCGGTACTGGTTTAAACCGTATTTTTTTTATTCCCCGGGAATCTTCTTCCTCAATGACATTATCCGCAGTTTTATATTTCCCTCCAATATTGTAACTTTCAAATTTATACAAATCTCTGTGAAGCTGCAAAATAATCGCAGACTTTGGGGGGATATGGTCATGGCTTTCATGAATTGTATTCAATACATCTCTGTATCCGGCAATTTCCTGTTCATTTCTTGTTCTTGGCCTTGTTTTGTCTTTTACCAGTTCCCGCAATCTGCTGTCTGATGTATAAATACCTTCTATTTTGTTGGAACTTTCCGTACTTTGAATCTTGGCGATTTCAACTAATTGTGTAAGAGTATCTGCTTTGGCCTCAATAAAAAGAGTTTGTTCTCCTTTAAACTCATGTATCTGTGTCAGATAAGATACAATTTCAGGGGTCAACAGATTTTTCCACTTTTCCTGATAATCAAACTGTCTCATATATTTTTCACCACCTTCTTTATCACTCTTTTTTCAATTTTATTTACTTCAAGTATATAAATCAATTTTATCATTGTCAACTTTAATTTGATCATTTTCGCAATAATGATTAAATTGAAAGTGAAATGATAAAATTAAAAAGTCCAACAATAAATGCTTCTGTACGGATCTTCAGCATTTACTGTCGGACTTTTATCCTTTTATTCCTTTTTGAAATATATCACAATATCATATTGTAGAGCAAAAGATTATTCTGCGTGCTCTTTCAGGTACTCTGCGCGTCCCTCTTCGTAGAGGTTATTTCCCTCACTGTCAATGATGACTACAAGCGGCATGTCCTCCACATAGAGTTTGCGGAGTGCTTCTGCGCCAAGATCTTCGTAAGCGATAAGCTCCGCTTTTTTGATACATTTTGCAAGAAGTGCGCCTGCTCCGCCAATGGCTCCGAAGTAGACTCCGTCATACTTTTTCATGGCTTCTACAACTTCCGGGAGACGTGCACCTTTTCCTATCATTCCTCTGGCACCTACGGACATCATGGTCGGTGCATAGGCATCCATACGGCCACTGGTTGTGGGGCCTGCGGAACCGATGACTTCGCCTGGTTTTGCAGGAGTCGGGCCTACATAGTAAATGGTAGCATCTGTAGGGTCAAAAGGAATCTTTTCTCCTTTTGCAAGTGCCTCGCACATTCTCTTGTGACCTGCGTCACGGGATGTATAGATAGTTCCTGTCAGTAAAACCTGGTCGCCTGCATGGAGAGTTCTTGCCAGCTCTCTTGTCAGAGGCAGTGTGATCTTTCTTCTTTCCATATTAAAGCACCTCCGTTTTATGACGTGTTACATGGCAGTTGATGTTCACTGCACATGGCATACCTGCGATATGGGTAGGCATAGTCTCAATGTTCAGACCGATGGCTGTGGTCTTTCCGCCAAAGCCCTGGGGTCCGATACCAAGCTTATTGATCTTCTCCAGCATCTCTTTCTCAAGATCTGCATAGTAAGGATCCGGGTTCTCTGTATTCAGAGGGCGCATCAGCGCTTTCTTTGCAAGAAGTGCACATTTGTCAAAGGTTCCTCCGATACCAACACCAACTACCATAGGCGGACATGGGTTCGGACCTGCCGTTTCTACAACCTCAAGAATGAAATCCTTGATTCCCTGAAGGCCTGCAGATGGCTTGAACATACGGATCTGGCTCATGTTCTCGCTTCCGAAGCCTTTTGGTCCTACAGTTACTTTCACCTGATCTCCAGGCACGATCTCTGTATAGATCATAGCCGGTGTATTGTCACCTGTGTTTCCACGGCGTACCGGATCCTTGACAACGGATTTTCTCAGGTAACCTTTGTCGTATCCGCGGCGTACACCTTCATTGATGGCATCATTTAAATCTCCGCCTGTAAAGTGGACATCCTGACCAATTTCAAGGAATACACATGCCATTCCGGTATCCTGACAGATCGGAACATTCTCACTGTCTGCAATATCAAAATTCTCGATAATGTTATCAAGGACACCTTTTGCGATCTCGCCGTCCTCGCAGGCACGGCAGGTTTTGATAGCATCCTTCACATCTTCCGGAAGATGCTCATTGGCTTCGATACAGAGTTTTTCGATGACATCTGTAAGTCTGCTTACTTCGATTTCTCTCATAATAGACCCCTTTCGCTTATCTCATATGTTTTCTACTATAATAGCACATTTTCAGCGTTCGTGACGAGCATATTCAGGCAAAAGCATAGGAGATACTTCTCCTGTGTCGATTCCTGCGTTTTTCAGTTCCTCTTCATATTTTTTGATATGATCCAGATTCATGGTGCCAAGCTCTACCTCTTTACATTTGGCAGCTGCTTTTTTACCTGCATTTCTTCCGAATACAATTACGTCAAGAAGAGAATTTCCCATCAGTCGGTTTCTTCCGTGGATTCCGCCTGCTGCCTCTCCTGCAACCAGAAGGTTCGGGATTTCTTTTGTAAAGCCGTCTCCATTGATCTCAAGACCACCGTTCTGATAATGAAGGGTCGGGTAGATTACGATCGGGACCTTTCTCATATCAATGCCATAGTTCATGTACATACGGAACATGGCAGGGATCCTCTTTTCGATAGTTCCCTCACCTCCCAGGATCTCGATCATCGGAGTATCCAGCCATACACCTTTTCGTCCACCTGGAACTTCAACGCCACGGCCTTCCTCACACTCGCGGATAACACCGGAAGCATTTACGTCACGGGTTTCCAGCGGATGGATATAAGCTTCTCCGTTTGCATTTACAAGCTGTGCACCAACGGAACGAACCTTCTCTGTTACCAGAGCACCAAGGATCTGTGACGGATAGATCGCACCTGTTGGATGATACTGGATAGAATCCTGGTAAAGAAGGGAAGCGCCTGCTCTGTAGCCAAGTACGAGTCCGTCCGCAGTTGCTCCGTAATGATTGGATGTGGGGAAGCCCTGGTAATGCATTCTTCCTGCACCGCCGGTTGCAATTACAACTGTTTTTGCTCTTGCAACGGAATAGTCTCCGGTTTCCATGTTGAGAAGGACTGCACCGGCAGTCTGACCCTTTTCATCCTTCAGAAGCTCTACAGCGGAGGTAAATTCCACTACCGGGATCTTAAGATTTAAAACCTCATCACGGATAGTACGCATGATCTCTGATCCGGAATAATCCTTTGCAGCATGCATTCTCTTTCTGGAGGTACCGCCGCCATGTGTGGTGACCATGGTTCCGTCTTCTGCCTTATCAAACTCAACACCAAGGTCGTTGAGCCATTTGATCGCATCCGGTGCTTCCATTACCAGTCTTTTTACCAGCTCCGGTTTTGCTGCAAAATGTCCGCCTCCAAAGCAGTCCAGATAATGCTGTACCGGGGAATCATTTTCTTTATCTGCTGCCTGGATTCCGCCTTCTGCCATCATGGTGTTGGCATCACCGATACGGAGCTTTGTAACGATCATAACGTTGGCGCCTGCGTTGTGAGCCTCGATGGCACAGGAAGAGCCTGCTCCGCCACCGCCGATGATAAGTACATCTACATCATAATCGATTTTTGTAAGATCGATTTTTTCGTTGAGCAGACGGCTTTCTGAATGGAGCATTTTTGTCAGCTCCAGTGGTGCTTTCTGTCCCTTGTTCGGTCCTACCTTGATCTCTGCAAATGCATCCGGGTTATAATCCGGATGGAATTTTTTGAGAAGAGCATCTTTCTCATCTGCACTCAGACGTCTTGGCTCTGTTGCCATACGCTCTGCTCTTGTAGCCTCTACCTTTTTGATGGATTCCATCATATTTTCTGGATATGGTGCATACATGTTTTACGCCCTCCTACTTCTCGATTTCTCTGCTGTTGTAAAGTTCCTGCATCTCTGTGATCGGCTTCTGCATGATCTTCTCGATCATATCATCAAATTTGCCCTCGTGGATCTCTTCCACACGTTTCTCCAGATGCTCGCTTTTCGGTGCGATATATTTACCGGTGAGGCGTCTTGCCAGAAGGCCTACCATCGGATGGGAAATTCCTGCCGGACATCTTACGGAACAGCAGCCGCAGCTTACACAGTCAAAGGATTCCTCTGCACATTTTTCAAGCTCACCTCTCTGCGCATATGCAATATACTGCATGACATTTAAGTCCTGTGTACAGGCCTTTGTGCAGGCGTTGCATCCGATGCAGCTGTAGATCTCAGGATAAAGCTCCATCATTACCTGCTGGTTTGGCTTAAGATCTTCTATATTATAAAGTCTCTTGTCTGTAGGGAAGAACGGGATGCTTGCCACATACATGCCTTCCTGCACCTGTGTCTGACAGGCGAGACAGGTTTTCAGCTCATTCTGGCCTTTGATCCTGTAGATGGTCGCACAGGCACCACAGAATCCGTGTCTGCAGCCGCATCCTCTTTTTAATGTATAACCGGCATATTCCATAGCTGTCATAATGGTCAGATCACCGGGAACGCTGTATTTTTTACCGAAAAAATATACGTTTACCATATTATTTTCCATTTGAGATTACCAGTCCTTTCTTTTGCTTATCAGTACTCACTCGGCAATTCATCTATTTCATCACATCGGAATACCGGGCCGTCTTTGCAGACGTATTTGTCTCCGATGTTGCAGCGGCCGCATTTTCCGATGCCGCATTTCATGCGAAGCTCCAGTGTGGTGTATACCTGGTCTCTGGAGAAGCCCAGCTCTTCCAGTCCTGCCAGGACAAATTTGATCATGATCGGCGGGCCGCAAACCAGAGCGGTCTTATTGGTATCAAAGCCAATCTCCTTCAGATAATTCGGAACAAATCCCACATGACCGTCCCAGCCTTCCTGCTCGCGGTCAATGGTAAGATATACATTTACACCTTCTGTTTTCATCCATATTTCCTGGATTTCCTTAAGCTGCACCAGGTCATCTGCTGAACGGGAACCATAGAGAATATCTACTGTTCCGTAATCCTCACGGTTATCCAGCACATAATTGATCACGGAACGAAGAGGTGCCAGACCGATTCCACCTGCGATAAACAGGAGATTTTTTCCCTTTAACTTATCTTCCACCGGAAAATGATTTCCGTATGGCCCCCTAACTGCGATCTCATCTCCAACCTGAAGGCTGTGGAGATGATCGGTAAGGGATCCGCATTTTTTGATACTGAATTCCTGATAATCCTTTACAGTCGGAGAAGAAGTAATGGAAAACATACCTTCACTGACGCCCGGTACACAGACCATGGCACACTGTCCTGGCATATGCTCAAAAAGCTTTCCACCCTCCGGAGCCTCCACACGGAAGGTTTTTACATCCGGTGTCTCCTGACGGATATCTGTGATCACGCCAACCTTGGGAATCAGCGTATCCAGTGTATAATTTTTATGACAGGTACATTCACTCATTCTTTTCACCTCCCTGTTTTTCAAAGGCCTTGATGACTTTTACGATATTTAAAGATTCCGGACATTTCTCCACACAGCGGCCGCAGCCAACACAGGAGAACATACCGTCATTATTTAACGGATAATAAACAAGCTTATGCATAAATCTCTGACGGAATCTCTGCATCTGGCTGGTACGGTTGTTTCCATGAGCCATCATGGTAAAATCAGAGTACATGCAGGAATCCCAGCAGCGGTAACGGTGAACACCGTGCCCTGTGTCGTAATCCTTGATGTCATAGCACTGACAGGTCGGACATACGAAAGTACAGGTTCCGCAGGCAAGACAAGGCTTGTACAGTTTCTCCCATACAGGAGAATTGAAACGGTCCATGTATTCTTCCTGCGCCCATCCTTCCAGTGAAAGATGTGTATATGGAAGAAGCTCGATAATATCACGGATCGCCTTCTTTTCCTCTTCTACCCTTGTCTCATCAGCATCTGCCAAAAGCTCCTTCACAGTTTCTGTCAGAGCATTTCCCTTTTCTGTGAGAGGCTTCCAGAAAAGCTCTCCCTCGATGATCCAGGTTGCAACATCTGCTTCCGGATCTGCGGCATCAATACCAAATACTTTACAGAAGCAGCTTTCCTCCGGTTCATGACAGGCAAGCCCTACGATAGTTCCATGTTCTCTTCTTGCCTGGTAAAAAGTATCCACCGGATCCCCAAGGAACACATTGTCGAGAACCTTCACGCCCTGTATATCACAGGCTCTCATTCCGAATACGACAAAATTCTGGTCTTTCAGTGCCTGAGGCTCAATGCTGATATTTTTCCCATCTTTTTTACAGGTATAGAGATTTTCACTCTGTGGAAAAAAAGCATCCTTCGGTGATTTCACGGTTTTCAGTGTTTCAAGAGAAACTTCAGCATCCTCGCTCCATGCCTTGAAGTTCACCTGCTCACTTACCTTTACCGGTAAATATAATTCCTGGTCTGCGGCAATTTTCCGGAATAATGCCGGCAGATTTTCTACTGCGATCTTATACATACATTATCCCCTTTCTGCCACGATCCCTGGCTCTACATCATCAAAGGTAAAGCTGGTAAGCGGACCCTTTGACTCCGCATCCTCGCCAGCCTGGTACTCACCGTAAAACTCATCAATATCCTTGATAAATTTCCGGTTAAAGAGATGAAGCGGAATTCCCTGTGGGCAGACTCTGCTGCACTCTCCACAGTCCGTACATCTTCCAGCTACGTGGAATGCACGGATCACATGGAACATTTTTTCCTCAAAGGAATCCACATTTGCCTTCTGTGCACTGTCAAACTTGTTGCTGTCAAAAACACATTTGCGGCAGCTGCAGGCCGGACATACATTGCGGCAGGCATTGCAGCGAATGCATTTGCTCAGCTCACTCTGCCAGAATGCGAATTTTTCTTCCGGGCTCATTGCCTCGATCCACTCCACTTCTGTAAAACGGTCCGCATCCTTTGTCTCCTTTGACTCACCGATCAGCTCATCGTAAATCTTATGCTCTTTTCCTTTACATACATGGCAGCGTTCCAGCATGGCATCTTTGTATGCACAGGTTTTTTCTCCGTAAACAGTATCCACAGTCAGTGTCTCTGCATCTCCGGTAATCTCTGCTCCGGAAATTCCCCGGATACCCTTGATCCCCATTTTGCGGATCTTTTCAATATCCAGCTTTCCTTTACAGCCAACACCTACGATATATGCTTTTTCTCTGTCCACACGATGCTCTTTCAAAAGCTGGTTAAAGCTGTATGTATCGCAGGGCTTCAGACAGACCATGGTTTTTCCTTCCAGCTTGGAAGCTTCGATCATATATTTGCTTAAATTGGCACCGCAGAATCCATCATAGACAAAATCCTCCAGAGATTCCGGTGTCTCAAAATAGGCCGGTTCCGGATTAAAGGCAAGATCTCCGGCTTTCCACCCAAGAACCCGGGCTACCGTGCCATCTGCAAGCAGTTCCTTTGCACGTTTTATCAGCTCCTGCATCTTATGTCCTCCAATCTCACGTTTTTACCAAGAGAGTGGATCTTCTCAACAAACTCATTCATAGTCTGTGAAAATTTCACGCCCTCTGCAGCAGATACCCATTCCACACGTGTTCTTCCGTTTTCCACACCAATATAATCCAGCATTGAAAACAGAAGTGTCATACGTCTTCTTGCATAATAGTTTCCGGTACTGTAATGACAGTCTCCCGGATGGCATCCGCACATGATCACACCATCGGCTCCTTTTTCAAAGGCACGGAGGATGAACATGGGATTGACACGGCAGGAACATGGAACACGGATGATCTTTACATCCGCCGGATAGCTCAAACGGCTGCTTCCTGCAAGGTCTGCTCCGGCGTAACTACACCAGTTACAGCAGAATGCCACGATCTTTGGTCTGAATTCTTCCTTTGTTTCTATCGACATATTGCATCCACCTCCGCGATAATCTGTCTGTTGGAGAAGCCCTGAAGGTCCATGGCTCCTGACGGGCAGGCTACTGTGCAGGCACCGCAGCCCTGGCAAAGTGCTGTATTGACAACCGCAACTCTTCTTGTCTCACGGATACCGTGATCGTTGACCTGTTTCTCCTCATAGGAAATCGCTCCGTAAGGACATACATTTGCACAGGTAGAGCATCCGTTACAGAGAAGCTCGTCGGATTTTGCCGTACATGGATTGGTGGTCAGCTTGTCCTTTGCAAGCAGTCCTATAGCCTTTACAGCCGCAGCTCCTGCCTGGGCAACAGTCTCCGGGATATCCTTTGGTCCCTGGCACACACCGGAAAGGAAAATTCCTGCTGTGGGTGATTCTACAGGACGAAGCTTTGCATGGGCTTCTGTAAGGAAGTTGTTGGTGTCAATACTTGCAGTAAGCATGGTAGCGATCTTACGTACATCCGGATTCGGTTCAATGGCTGTTGCAAGAACTACCATATCTGCTTTCTTAAAGATCTGCTTATTATCAAGAAGATCCGAGCCCTGAACAAGAAGTGTTCCATCCGGCTGCGGGATTACTTTTCCTACCTGACCTTTGATGTAGTTTACGTTATACTGCTCAACTGCTCTTCTGTAAAACTCATCGAAGTTTTTACCAGGTGTACGGACATCAATATAAAATACCGTCACATTGGTATCCGGATATTTATCACGGATCAGCATGGCATGCTTAGCTGTGTACATACAGCAGATCTTGGAACAGTATGGCTTTCCACGGTCATCGGAGCAACGGCTTCCAACACACTGGATAAATACGATCTCCTTGGGTGCTTTTCCATCGGAGAGGCGCTCAAGATGTCCTTTTGTAGGTCCTGCAGCATTCATGATACGCTCCAGCTCCAGAGATGTGATCACATCCTTGCTCTGGCTGTATGCATATTCATCATATTTGTCAAGCTTGATGGTATCAAATCCGGTTGCCACCACGATCGCTCCGTATTTCTGTGTTACGATCTCATCCTGCTGATCGTAATCAATGGCTCCTGCCTGACATACTTTGGAGCAGACACCACATTTGCCTGTCTTAAATTTCAGGCAATGCTCTCTGTCGATCACAGGAACATTTGGAATTGCCTGTGCAAACGGAGTATAGATAGCTGACCGGTTGTTCAGCCCTCTGTTGAACTCATTGGGAATCTTTTTGGAAGGACATTTTTCCTGGCAGACTCCACAGCCTGTACATTTGTCCATGTTGACACTTCGCGCTTTTTTGCGGATATCAACAGTAAAATCTCCTACAAAACCTGCAACTTTTTCTACTTCACTGTATGTATAGATATTGATCTTTTCGTGAGCTGCAGCCTCTACCATTTTCGGGGTAAGGATACATGCGGAGCAGTCCAGAGTGGGGAAGGTTTTGTCAAGCTGTGACATTCTTCCGCCGATACTTGGCGTTTTTTCCACAATATCAACTTCATAACCTGCATCAGCAATATCAAGAGCTGTCTGGATTCCGGCGATACCGCCTCCGATGATCAGTGCTCTCTTTGTAACCTGGCTTTCTCCCGGCTGAAGAGGAGCGTTTAAATTTACCTTTGCTACTGCTGCTCTTGCAAGGATCACTGCCTTCTCCGTAGCCTCCTGCATATCCTTGTGGATCCAGGAACAATGCTCACGGATGTTTGCGATCTCCACCATATATGGATTCAGGCCGGCCTTTTCCGCTGCTTTACGGAAAGTTGCCTCATGCATACGCGGAGAACAGGAACAGACAACCACTCCTGTGAGATTTTTTTCACGGATGGCTTCCTGGATCCTGGACTGGCCTGCCTCGGAACACATATACTGATAATCCTCGGCATGGACAACTCCCGGCTCTTTTGCAATGATCTCCACAACCTTTTTTACATCTACCGTAGCGGCAATATTACTTCCGCAATGACAGACAAATACACCGATTCTCTGCACTTTCTCACCTCCTGTATCTTCTGAACGCACTTACAAGCAGCTGCTGAGGAAGCTCCGGATCAAGAAGTTCCGGAATTTCATTTGGCGAAAGATAGTCGCCGCCCTTTTCCCGGACAACCAGCTGTCTTGCCCCGTCAATGATCTTTCCGGGTTTTACGTCTCTCGGACAGCGCTCCACACAGGCAAAGCAGGAAAGACATTTCCACAGGGATGCTGAATTTACAAGTGCTTCGATATTTTCATTGATCACGTAGGACACAAACTGATGAGGCTTGATATCCATCTCGTCAAAGGATGGGCAGGTGGCAGAGCATTTGCCACACTTCATACATTTCAAAGGATTGGTCCCGCTGATCTCTTTTATTTTTTCCGCAGCAGAATGGTTATCTCTCATTTTGCCACCTCCTCTTTGACGCCAAGGGCTTCTGCCAGAAGCTCTGTAAAATAGTAAACCGGCATTTTATTTCCGGAATTTTTATTCAGATTGTATTTGCAGAGCGGACAGGCAGTGATCAGCATATCTGCGCCAAAGCCTGCTGCGCTTTCTTCAATCTTTTCACACATATTCTGTGACATTTCTTTTTCTTTCAGGGATATATATCCTCCACAGCATTCATTTCTGTAAGGATAGATCACAGGCTCAGCGCCAAGGGCACGGATAAAATCCTCCATGATCCTTGGATTTTCCGGATCATCAAATGCCATGATCTTTCCAGGTCTCAGAAGCAGACAGCCATAATAGGCTCCGATCTTCTTTCCGGTAAGAGGATTTACTACTTTTTCTTTCAGTTTATCAAAACCGACTCTGTCTCGGAGAACCTCCAGATAATGGAGAACGGTTGTCTCTCCTTCATAGGGAGCTTCCAGCTGCATATAATTGTTGGCTCTGGTCCGGATATCTTCCACATTTTTCATATCATCATTGACACGCTTGATCACATGATGACAGGCTGAGCAGATCGTCACCAGATCCTGGCCTTTTTCTTTTGCCTGGTTCAGCGCACGGACGGAGGAAAGCTTTGTGGCGATCTCATCTGTGCCAAGCGGATAAACACCACCGCAGCACTGCCAGTCCTGGATCTCCTCAAGCTCAAACCCAAGGGCTGCGGCACTGGCTCTGGCATACTCATCCAGATCCCTGGCCTTTGTTCTCAGGGTGCAACCCGGATAATAACTGTACTTCATACCTTTCATTATCCTTTCTTAGTCTAAAATCTGACGTTATTTATTGTAGATATTTTTGTTCATGTATTGTTTTTTTTTTAACAATATATGAATAAAAAAATGAAATCTCAACTAACACTTATTTGAGTTTTTTTATCAATTTGCACCCAAATAAAAGAGAAAAACACTCTTCCTCCGCAATTAAGAAGTGTATTAGCTCGATTTCCGAAATCATCATATCATGTTAATTCTGTTTCGACAATACTTTTTACTTATTTTATGTGTTTTTTTTAACGTACTTTTGAAAAATCTTATCATTTTTTCCTGATTTATGTTGCCACACCGGCTGTTCTCATAATACAATAAATTCCCTTTTTTACAAAAATGGCTTATCCTGAATCCTTCTGATCCGTACAAAAAAAGACAGACTGACGACTCTGCGTAAATCTGTCTTTCTCATACGTTTCTTTATCTGTTTCTGCCAGCAGTATCTCTCTGCGGATCTTCTGCTTCTTATTCTGGCATTACGATCTTTCCTGCAACGGCACAGGCTGCTGCCGTTTTCGGAGATGCCAGATAGATCTGAACCTTGGAAGTTCCCATACGTCCCAGAAAATTACGATTGTTGGTTGCAACAACCTTCTCACCGTCTGTCAGGATTCCTCCGGTCCTTCCACAGCAAAGACCGCAGCCCGGATGTGTAATGATAGCACCTGCCTCGGCAAGCGTATCCAGAATACCAAGTTCAATGGCCTGACGATAGATCTTGCGGCTGGCAGGAGTTACGATCAGCTTTACAAAGTCTGCGACTTTTTTGCCCTTAAGGACTTCTGCTGCTGCCATCAGGTCTTCCAGACGTCCATTTGTACAGGAACCGATGAATACCTGGTCGATGGTCTCTCCCTGAAGCTCGCTGACATCACGGATCTTGTCCACCTGGGACGGACATGCCATTACCGGCACAAAATCCTCTGCCTTATAAGTCATGGTCTTCATATAAACGGCGTCTTCGTCGCCCACAAGGCTCTTCTGGAACTCATCAAGCTCCGTCTCACAGTAAGCGGCAGTCTTTTCATCCGGTGTGAAAAGTGCACATTTTGCGCCCGCCTCGATTGCCATGTTTGCCATGGTCATACGGCTTGCCACAGACATTTTTTCAATGGTACTTCCTGAAAATTCCAGTGCACGGTAAGTAGCGCCATCTGCACGAAGGTCACCGATCAGGCGGAGGATGATATCCTTGGACATGACATTCTCCGGAAGTTCTCCATCGATCACAACTTTAATGGTTTCCGGAACCTTGATCCACATGGTTCCTGTTCCCAGGATGCTGGCCATCTCTGTATATCCGATACCGGAAGAAAACGCGCCGACACATCCGTAAGTGGTAGTATGACTGTCTGTACCAAATACAATATTGCCAGGTTTTACGTAACCAGCCTCTGTCATAAGCTGATGGCAGATACCGTCACTTCTGTGTACGTTTTTCATGCCATATTTGGCTGCAAAAGCATCTCCCACATGGAAATGTCTGGTATCATCCTGCTGACTTGCAGGTACAAGATGGTCATAGATCAGAACAACCTTGTCCGGATCCCACAGCTTCTGAAAGCCCATCTCCTCAAATTTATCCGCTACAAACGGAATAAAGATATCATGGATCATCACTCTGTCCACATTGACCGTCACGATATCGCCAGGCTTTACTGCCTTGCCTGTGTTATGTCTGATAATTTTCTCAATGATCGTCTCACCCATTATTTCTTCTCCTTTCCGTTCCTTAGTCCAGGCCGTTCAGCTTACGCATGGCTTTTACCAGTCCGCCAGCCTGGATGATGTTCATCAGATTCTCCGGAAGAGAAGCGATCGGGTACTGTTTTCCATTGTGATCCACATGTTCATTCATTACTACGGTAACCTGATCTCCCTCCTTAACATTGTCGTGAAGATCCGGCTGCTCAATAAGAAGAAGGCCGTTATTGATGGAGTTGCGGAAAAAGATCCGGGCAAAGGATTTCGCAATGACACACTGCACACCCAGTGCCTTAATGATCTCCGGTGCCTGCTCTCTGGAGGAACCGCAGCCAAAGTTCTTTCCTGCTACAATAATATCGCCCTTTTGGATCTGTCCCGCCAGCTCCGGACGAAGGGGACTGAATCCGTACTGTTTCATATCGTCAATGGTTTTCAGTGCCAGATACTCGGTCGGGATGATGATATCTGTGTCGATATCATCTCCAAGTACCCACACTTTTCCTGTAAATGCTTCCATATGCACATCTCCTATTTATTTCATTCCGGATTGCCAGGCAAAATAAACCACCCTTTCCTGTTTCAGTACTTCACCCGGAATGAAATGTTATCTATGATTTCTGAATATCTATTTGAAGGTTTTATACTCTGTCCGCAGTCGCGATCTCACCTGCAACGGCAGATGCAGTAACTGTTGCAGCAGATCCCAGATAAACCCTGGAGCTGGGATGTCCGGCACGTCCCTTGAAGTTACGTGTTCCGGTACTGATGAGGACCTCGTTCTCACCGATAACACCCTGGCAGCTTCCCCAGCATACACTACAGTTCGGGTTCATCACAATAGCTCCTGCTTCCATAAAGATATCGATCAGGCCTTCTTTTAATGCCTGGCGGTAGATGGTCTGGCTTGCAGGAACAACCAGGAAACGAACACCTTCAGCAACTTTTTTGCCTTTGATCACCTCTGCACCTACACGAAGGTCTTCAATACGGCCGTTGTTACAAGAGCCAAGGAATGCCTCGTTGATCTTGATGCCGCAGGTCTCCTCAGCCGGAACTACATTGTCAACAAAATCCGGCTTTGCCACAACCGGGCGTACTTTGGAAAGATCGAAAGTGTACTCTCTTGCGTAAACGGCATCCGGATCACTGTGATATACAGCTTTTGGCACACGGCCATGCTCTTTCAGATATTCCAGAGCTTTATCATCCGCCTCAAAAATACCGGTCTTCGCACCGGCCTCAACAGCCATATTGCAAAGTGCCATACGGTCGCTGATGCTTAATGTCCTGGCACCCTCTCCGGTAAACTCCATTGCCTGATAATTACATCCGTTTGCTCCGATCTCCCCGATAATGGTCAGGATCAGGTCTCTTGCATAAACACCCTCAGGAAGCTTCCCTGTCAGGTTGAATTTCACAGTTTCCGGTACCATAACCCAGGAAGTTCCGGTTACCATTCCGTAAAGGAAATCTGTACATCCTACACCGGTACCAAAAGCGCCAAGAGCTCCATAAGAACAGGTATGGCTGTCTGCACCGAAGATCAGTTGTCCGGGACGGACATAATTCTCGATCATGATCTGGTGGCACACACCTTTTCCTTCCCAGAAATCAATGTTGTTTTCTTTTGCAAAATCTCTCATTTTTTTCTGGGATGCTGCTGTTTTCGGGCTGTCAGACGGCACATTGTGGTCTACGATAAATACCAGTTTCTTTGTGTCTGCGATATGTGGATTTTTTAATTTGTTGTTGTACATATCAACTGTCAGATGTGTGGTTCCGTCATTACTCATCAGATGATCCAGCTCGACAGTATAAATATCTCCAGGTTTTACACTTTCCACACCTGCTGCGGCTGCAATGATCTTTTCTGCGATCGTCATTCCCATCTCTTATTCCTCCTCACGGTTCAGAGAAGCGATAAGGCCACCCTGATTCAGTATATTCTGCATGTATTCCGGCAGTTTTGTGCAGGAATAAGTATTACCATTGGCAACAGCAGTTCCCTCGGACATATGAAGCTCCAGAGTATCTCCTGTCTTCACCGCGTCCGGAAGATCCTTACAGACAATTGCCGGAAGTCCGATATTGATGGCATTGCGGAAAAAAATACGGGCAAAAGATTTGGCAATAACTGCTTTTACTCCAAGTGCCTTAAGAACGCCCGGCGCCTGCTCTCTGGAGGATCCGCACCCGAAGTTCTCTCCTCCCACTACGAAGTCTCCCGGTTTCACCTTCTTGGAAAAATCCGGATCCAGTGATTCAAATGTGTGGCCCTTCATTTCATCCAGATTCGGCAGAAGCAGGTACTGGGATGCAATGATCTGATCTGTGTCAAGGTCATTATGAAATTTAAAAATTGTTCCCTTATCCATAAAGCAAGTTCCTTTCTGATTGTTTATCCGTTTCAGGGGTAACATTTTTCTGTAACCCTTTTCGTCCTATATTCTAACACAAAACATCATATAATTAAAATGCATATTTTTAATACTTATTATAACTTCAAATTATATCTCATTTTCCGATGATCAGGGCAAAATATCCCCAGTCCCACAAAAGTTCCTGAAAACTGTTTTCCAGATATTCTCTCACATCAGCTTCATCATACCCTGTCATTCTGGTGATCACCACAATATGATCTCTCAGGGTTTCATAATCCAGCTTTTTACCTCCATCCTTTTTCCATCTGAAAAAAACTGCCTGGCGGATAGCCGCATATTCCATTCCTATCCACTGCATGTGAATGATGCAGTCTTTAAGCTCATCCTCCGGTCCCATAAAATCTGAATATACCTCATTTGCCAGAAAACTGCGGATAACATCCTGATATTTTTCAAGCTCACCTCTGAACCTGTTCCAGTCTTCTTCCAGCTCTTCTTCTGCATATCCCAGAGAATATTTCTCTGCCAGTTCCAGAACCGGATCCAGATATTTCCTGTACAGTCCCTCTTTCCGGTAATTTACAGCCAGATCCTGTAAAAGTTCATTACATTCGTCTGAAGTATCCAGAACAGGAAGCGGCACATCTTCAATGGCTTTTTCCAGTTGCAGACGGGTTTCTTCTGAAAAATATCCTTCAGCCATCTCCAGAGACAGATTTCGGTTTCTGTCAAGCTCATTTAAAATATAAAAGCTTTCCAGAAGTGCTATCTCCGGAGTTTTGGTCCGATCATTCAAAAGTCCCATGATCTTTTTTCTGATAAGAAAAAGAGGATTTTCCCTCTCCTCCATGATCTCCGGGAAAGAAATCTTTTTCTTTACATTCCAGATATCCAGGACTGCAGGGCAACAGGGCATCATGGCTCCCTCTTCATGATCCTGAAACATATGGATCTCCCTGGGAAAAATCATGCAGGTTTCTGACAGTACCTTCTCTCCATATGTACTTACCAGATGACACAGTCCGTTCTCTGCCAGGCAGGGACAGTCATGATCTTCTGTCATCTTCATGATCCTGCTGCCCTCTTTTTTTATGGTGTATCCCTGCATGCTGCATTTTCGCCCGGGCATCTTTTCCGGAGGCTGAATATTTTTCCAGCTTCTGTATGTGTCATCATCCACAGTGATCTTCCACTCCCGGCAGCAACTGATAGTACATCTGTCCGCAATACAGGTGAATTCATTATAATAATCCGGTTGATATCGTTTCATCTCCTATGCCTCCGTCATCCGTCCGTATACTTTCTTCCTTACAAAATAATAGCAGATCACCTGCATGACGATTGTAATGATCCAGGATGCAGGATAGGAAACAAACAGTACGGCAAGGGATCTGTGTGCCGGAAAGATTCCATAGATCCACACAATACGAAGTCCTACTGTTCCGATGATGGAAAGGATCATAGGTACTCCGGAGTGTCCCATTCCACGCAAAGCTCCCGGAAAAAGATCCATCTGTCCGCAGAGAAAATAAGTAAGCGTGGTATATGCCAGGATCTCCATGCCACATTTGATCACTTCCGGATCTTTAGTATATATTTTAAGAAGCTCAGGGCCGAAGAAATATGCCCCGCACCCCAGGGTAAAAGAAAACGCAAATGATAAGATCAGACAGTCCACCAGTACTCTGTCCATACGCTTCATCTTACGGACACCGTAATTCTGGCTGATAAAGCTCATACATGCCTGGGTAACAGAATTTACAGACACATATAGAAATCCGAAAATATTGTTAGCTGCCGTGTAACCTGCCATGGCAATGGAACCAAAAGAATTTACAGAAGACTGCAAAAGCACATTGGAAAAATTGATAACTGTACTCTGGATTCCCGCCGGAAGACCGATCTGGAAGATCTGTTTCAAATATTTTGTGTTAATGCAAAGTCTGGAAAAACGGAGCTGATAACTGCTCTCAGATTTGTAAAGACAATAAAGCACCATAATACTTGAGATCAACTGTGAGAGTACAGTTCCGATGGCCACACCCTCCACGCCCAGATGACATACGATCACAAGAAAAAGATTCAGGCCTGCATTGGCAATTCCGGAAACAACCAGAAACATCAGTGGGCGTCTGGTATCTCCGATCGCACGCAGGATCGCCGCCCCGTAATTGTAAAGCATAAAAAAAGGCATCCCAAGAAAGTATATCTTCATATAAAGAGTGGAAAGATCGATCACAGTGTCCGGGGTACCCATAAGTACCAAAGCTCCTCTGGAAAAAGCGAATCCCAGAAACGCCATGATGCCCCCGCTGACCAGCGCTACGGTAATAGATGTATGTACTGTTTCTGACATCTCCCTGTCCCTGCCGGAAGCATAAAATCTGGCAGCCAGAACATTAGTCCCCAGCGAGATCCCAATAAAAAGATTGGTAAATACATTGATCAGTGCAGTGGTAGATCCTACAGCAGCCAACGCCTCACTTCCGCTGAACCTTCCCACTACCACAATATCCACAGCATTAAACATAAGCTGTAAAATCCCGGACAACATCAGTGGCAGTGAAAAAGAGATCAGCTTGTTCATAATGGATCCATTGCACATATCAATCTCATATTTATTTGTTTTCACAACTCATTCCCCCATCCAAAACCGGATATCCATGCCCGGCCCTTCTTCGCAGGCTGTTTCCTCCCGGCATCCTGATATCCATAATATTCTTCTAAATCGGATCCAAACGCCCGGATGCTTTTTCAGGCTTTCCATTCCGTCCCTCATCCGCTCTCCCTGGCATGCCAGATTGATCCGCAGGAATCCGTCTGCATTACGGTAAACATGACCTCCGGAAATTGCTGTTTATGTTGTCTTCTCATGTACCTGCTGATAGATCCGGTAGCCGTCTCTCCCTGACTTTTTGGTCTGATACAATGCCATATCTGCTTTCTGATACAGTTCCATAAAGGCATCACCATCCCGGGGTGCAAAAGCAATTCCCATGCTGGCAGTAAACTGATACTCTTCCATTCCCTCTATATGGAGTTTTCTGATTTTTTTGCAGAGGTCTTCTATTCTCGACTCCATATTTTCTCTGGAACCCATATTGTAAAGAAGCACAACAAATTCATCTCCTCCGATACGGCCGATCACATCCTGCTCACGAAACTGTTCTTTCAGAAAACCGCCAAACATTTTCAGCACCTTATCTCCCATAATATGTCCATATATATCATTGACATTCTTAAAATGATCCATATCAATGATAAGGAAACCGTGAATTCCGGAATCAGCTTTTTCTTTCAGAAGTTCATCAATGGCCTTCTGGGTGTTTTCTTTGTTATAAACTCCGGTAAGGGCATCCTTCTGGGCATACCGGAACAGTTCGTCTTTTTCCCTGTTGTTACGGGCCACGATATAAAAAAGCAGAACTAATACCATAATGCAGAAACAGCCCATAAAGATCAGTTCATATCCGGGAATAAAATCGTAGGCCTGCTGTGCACTTTTTACTGGAACTGTATAACAGATCATCCAGTCATTATATCCCAGTGACCTGTAGGCAAGATAATGGTCTGCTTTCTTCCGTTCTTTCAGACTCAGCCTGACAATCCCGCTGTTTCCCTTGAGAAAATCTGTGCGCACATCTTTCAGTGTGTGCTTTCCCCGGAGATTTTTTTCACCATAATATTCAAAAAGATTGGTTCCGTAGGTTATCTCCGTATCAGAGGCAGATCCGCTGTCAAAAGCAATGACCGTTCCGCCGCTTGTAACCAGAACACTGTCTCCCGTACCTCCGAAAAGATCATCAAACAGCATATGACTCAATGCCGTAACATTACAGGAACCACCCAAAACGCCGATCACCTTGTCATCCCTATATACAGGAACTCCGAGAACGACCCGGACTTCATGATCCACACTGCTCTCCAGCGGATCACTGATGGTCTCCTGCCCGCTGATCGCTTCTTTAAAATATCTTCTGTGGGATACATTTTTAGTCTGTCCATTGTCATAATAGGCTTTTCCATTTTTATCGATCAGTGCAGCTCTTTCCAGATCTGTTTTTTCATAGATGGACACCAGACGTTCTTTATTCTCATCAGAAAACAGGTCGTCTGATTTCCCCATTGCATGAGCGATCTCATCAAGATACTGGTAATTGATATCCAGGATCGTCTGAAGATGCTTATTTTGCCTGGAAATATCCGTCATCAGTGTCTTCTCTGAGTTTATCTGAACAGATTTCTGTACACAGCCAAAGAACACCAGGATTCCGGCTACAACAGCTACAATAAAAATACCGGTTGCTATAACATAGTTTTTTAATTGAAATGAATTCTTTTTCATACGCACTTTTCTCTGGTCAGACCAGCCTTTTCCTTCCTGTTCTATCTGTTTTCTATTATACTTCAGCCTGTAATTATCTGTCAATTTATAAGTAAAAACCAGGCTGGCCACAAGGTAAACAGTGTTACTGTTCACTCCGTTCTCAGTAACACGCTTCGCGATGCACAGAATTTATGCTAATCGCATAAATTCGCGCGGTATGTCTCGGGTTTTCTGTGACCTTCGCTCACAAAAAACACCTCGCGGGACATTACCAGTGAACAGTAACTAAACAGTAACAGAAAAAATCCGGAAGCCTGTGATCTGTGCTCCCGGATTTTTTTGATCTGTATGCAGTTTTAAGCTTCCGCACTCTTTTTTACCCCATATGCCTCAGCCAGCCTGTCGATCACCTTATTGCAGAACACTGTATAAAATGCGCCAAATACATTGGCACCGACACGAAGTGCTACTGCAGCCGGCATGCCAAACAGTCCCGCTGCGATTGACAGTGCCCCGAAAGTGTTAAATGCAGTCTGCCATGCATATCCTGCGGAATACCCCACTCCAATTCCACCGATCATTCCAATATACGGATACATGGATTCCGGCAAAGCAAGATATAATACCACAAATAATAAACATCCAACAACATTGAACATCCAACGCTTACCAGAACGTGCAACACAGTCATCCGTAAACGGAAGGCATACGGACATGCAGGCAATTCCAGCCCACATCGCTCTCGGAAGTCCCAGAAGATTCATAAAAAGCATCGCACTGGATACGGTCAGTGTCAGTTTAAGATACCATCTGCCTCTTGCAGACTTCAGATCGAATTCCCGGAAAAGATCAAAAAAAGTTCTTCTGTAAGGACGCTTTTTCTGATTCTTATAAAAGATGACCATACAGAGGATCATTCCCACTGCAAGTCCTTCTACTCTTTTTATGTATGCAGCTCCTGTCACATCATACCCCAACAGCAAAAGATATCCCAGTACAAATGTTGAATGGTTATACATGATCACATTATGGCAGCCCAGGATCATTAACAGAAGAATTGCAGCCGCATTTACTGCAAAGGCCGGCAGTGGCGAAAGCGTATTGGCTATCCTAGGTGCCGTCATCAGGATCACGTAAATTCCCGCAATGGAAATCAGGCCATGTGTTGTTCTGATCCCAAAATCTGCCTGTCTTAAAACAAGTACTGCAAGAAGCACGGTAACACCAACAACACTGTTGTCACTTCCCAGCAGTTTGCTGTATAAAGAAACAACAGCCACACAAAATGCCATCACAAGATATACCTTGAAATTGTAGATAAAAATATGGCGACGTTTTTCCCCGGGGTCTCCGGTATTTTTGATCAGTTGTTTAGAACCTGTTGAACTTAGCTGAAGTTCCTGATAAAAAGTCATAGATTTCTCTCCTTTTTTACAAAGTGTAGAGAACTATACCGCAAATAAATCCAAAAGTCAAGAAATTCTCACTCACAACTTATTTACAGGCACCGGAACCTTTTTCTCCTCTCTCTGAGTTTCTCATTCATCTGGAATAAATTACAGCCAGCTTTCCAAAACATCATTCAGCTTATTGATATCCAGCGGTTTTGCGATATGTCCATTCATGCCTGTATTTTTGGCAAGCTGTACGTCTTCTGCAAAAGCGTTGGCAGTCATGGCAACGATCGGCAGTTTTCCCTGTCCATCCGGGAGACTCCTGATTGCTGCGGTTGCCTCATAACCATTCATGACAGGCATTTGGATATCCATAAAAACAAGATCATACAAGCCTTTCGGAGAAGCTTCCACTTTTTCAACTGCAATTTTTCCATTTTCCGCTGTTTCCACTTCTGCTCCTGTCATCTGCAGAATTTCAACAGCAATTTCTCTGTTTAAATCATTATCCTCAACCAGCAGAATCCTTTTTCCTGTGTAATCTGCTTCTGACAGTTCCTCCAGATAATTTTTTGCTGTCTTTTCTTTTCTGCCTGAAGTAAACTGCCGCAGTGTAGCTGTCAGCCGTGAGCGGAATAACGGTTTTGCAATAAAAGCATCTACGCCTGCAGCCTTTGCCTCTTCTTCGATCTCGCTGAATTCATAAGATGTCAGTACAATGATGGTAATCTCTTTCCCTATCCGTTTCCGGATCTGTCTGGCAGTTTCTATGCCATCCATATCCGGCATCTTCCAGTCTAAAATAACAGCAAAATAATCATTTTTTAGCTCATGACGTGCATAGCAGCGCTCAACGGCTTCCCTGCCAGAGAGAACCCATTCACC
>CAKROW010000045.1 GCA_934373235.1 uncultured Blautia sp.
TGATGCCTATTTTCAACCTGTATAAAATTTTCAATGTTCTTTAAATTTAGCCTTGACTTTTTATTTGCAGGCTTATTATATCATCTTACATCTTTTAAAAAGCATTTCTGATCTTTCCCCGGATGCGCTGCAGGGCATTGTCAACAGATTTTGGTGTCTTGTCTATCAGCTCTGCAATCCGGGTATAATCACAGCCTTCCAGGTACAGATCCAGGACCTGTTTTTCCATGGGGCTTAAGCTTTTTTTCATTTTTTTCTGCAAAGCAGATACATTTTCCCGGTCGATCAGTATGGACTCCGGGTTCTCCTCCCAGGATTCTTCCATGTTCTCTGCTTCTGTCCCGTCCAGGGACACATAGGAATTCAACGGAATATGCTTCTGCCGGTTGGAGCTCTGGACTGCGCTGTATATCTGCCTGTCTATACACATCCTGGCAAAGGTCTGAAACGAAGCCTCGCTGTCCGTCCGGTAATCTCTCACCGCCTTAAAAAGTCCGATCATCCCCTCCTGGATCAGATCATCTGTATCTCCTCCTATGAGAAACATTGCCCGTGCCTTCTGTCTTACAAGCCCTTTATATTTTTCCATGAGATAATCTGCGATAGCCCGGTCTCCTTTTCGGAGTTCTCTGATCAGTTCTTCATCTGTCAGTTCATCGTATCGGTCCATTGTCCCTCCACATATCTGCCTGCTGATATATCCGGTTATGCCATTCTCTGTCTTACGATCTCGTAAGCAAGCACGCCCGCTGCCACAGATGCATTCAGGGAATCAATATCCCCTTTCATCGGAATGGATGCTGTGAAATCGCATTTTTCTCTGATAAGACGGCTTACACCGCTTCCCTCATTCCCGATCACAAGTCCGATAGGCCCTTTCAGGTTCTGTCTGTACATGATCTCTCCGTCCATGTCTGCGCATACGAACCAGATGCCTTTTTCTTTCAGCTCATCCATTGTCTGACCCAGGTTCGTCACCTTGGCAACCGGTGTATAATTCAATGCGCCTGCAGATGTCTTGGCAACTGTGGCTGTAAGGCCCACTGCCCTGTGCTTCGGAATGATCACACCATGGGCACCTGCAAGGTTTGCTGTACGGATGATAGCTCCCAGATTATGGGGATCCTCAATATTATCCAAAAGAATGATAAAAGGCGCTTCTCCCTTTTCTTCTGCTTTTTTCAGGATATCTTCCACTGTGGAATAATCGTAGGCCGCAACCTGGGCGATCACTCCCTGATGAGATTTTGTCTCACTCATGGAATCCAGTCTTTCCTTTGGAACATATTTTACAATGGTATCATGTTTTCTGGCCTCTCTGGCAATGGTACGCACCGGGCCGTCCTGACATCCGTCAAGAATATAAAGCTTGTCAACACATTTTCCTGAACGAAACGCCTCAAGCACGGCATTACGTCCCTCGATCATCTCAGTCAATCTTAAAATCCTCCTTCTCAAGCCCTGCGCGGATCAGCTCCAACATTCTGGAAAAGTCCTCTTTGAGATACAGATATCCCATCAGTGCTTCAAATCCGGTAGCCCTCCGGTAATCTGCCATGGTTGCATGTTTCGCCATTGTGGCAGAATGAGCATTTCTTCCTCTCTTGTACACTGCCCTCTCCTCCTCTGTCAGAAGAGGCTCAATGACCTCCATCATCCCGGACTGGGCTGCTGCTTTTACAAGGGTGCTTGCCTTTCTGTGAAGACGGTTCACCTGGCAGTTGGCTTTTTTTACAAGGATGGTACGGATCACAAGATCATAGATACCATCCCCGATATACGCCAGTGTAAGAGGGGAATAGGTGCGGATGTTGGCATCCTCAAGCTCAAAAAGCTCCTTTAATTCCTTTAAGCCCTCTGCCATTTCACACCTTCTCTTGTATCTTTCAGGATAATACCCTTTGCAAGAAGCTCATCACGGATCTCATCTGCACGTTTGAAATCTTTTGCTTTTCTGGCAGCCTGGCGCTCAGCGATCAGATCTTCGATCTCCTTGTCAAGGATCTCCTCTTTCTTCTCCACTTTAAGTCCCAGAACATCGCAGAGTTTCCTAAGCTCCTCATAAAGGCCGTTTGCAAATTCTCTCGAGCTGTTCTCGTCCACATTGGTGTTGGCAAATTTAACCAGCTCAAAAATTGCAGCAAGACCGTCGGCTGTATTAAGATCGTCATCCATGGCTTCTTCAAATTTGGTCACATAGCCTTCTGCCTCTTTAAGAAGCTCCAGTTCCTTCTCAGTGACGTTCTCTGTCTTTGCGCCTGCAATACGGTCCTGAAGCTTACCTGCTGCCTCAAGGATACGATCCAGTGCGTTTTTGGAAGATTCCATAAGATCTGCGCTGAAATTCAGCGGGCTTCTGTAGTGGGCATTAAGCATAAAGAAGCGGAGAACCTGAAGGTCATACTGCTCACTGATCTCACGTACAGTACGGAAATTGCCCAGTGACTTGGACATCTTGCGGTTATCAATATTCAGAAATGCGTTGTGCATCCAGTATCTTGCAAAAATCTTGCCGTTACAGCATTCACTCTGTGCGATCTCATTCTCATGATGTGGGAAGATAAGATCCTCACCGCCTGCATGGATATCGATCTCCTCACCCAGATATTTTCTGGACATGACAGAGCACTCAATATGCCAGCCAGGACGTCCGTCGCACCATGGTGACGGCCAGGAAGGCTCGCCCTCTTTTTTGGGCTTCCACAGAACGAAATCCAGAGGATCTTCCTTCTGATCCTCTCCGGATACTTTGAGAGAACGGAAACCGGACTGAAGGTCATCCAGGTTCTTATGGGAAAGCTTGCCATACTCTTTGAATTTCTTTACACGGAAATAAACAGTACCATCTGCTGCCGGATATGCATATCCTTTGTCGATCAGTGTCCGGATCATATCGATCATTCCGTCGATCTCCTGGGTTGCCAGCGGTGCGGTAGTGGCAGGCTTAACATTCATGCCGTCCATATCCTGTTTACATTCTCTGATGTAACGTGTGGAGATCTCCTCAGCGGAAACACCCTCCTCAATAGCTTTCCTGATGATCTTGTCATCTACATCTGTAAAGTTGGATACATAATTTACCTCATATCCCTTATATTCCATATAACGGCGTACTGTGTCAAAAATGATCATCGGACGCGCATTGCCGATATGGATCAGATTGTATACGGTAGGTCCGCACACATACATCTTTACCTTTCCCTCTTCCAGAGGAACAAACTCCTCTTTTCTGCGGGTTAATGTATTAAAAATCTTCATGTTACTCTTCCTCCAATTTCCCGTTTGTATACAGGGTGCAGACTGCCTGTGAGGCAATCCCCTCTCCCCGGCCTGTAAAGCCCAGTCCCTCCTCGGTTGTTGCCTTTACATTTAGCTGTGATTCACTGATCCCCAGCGCAGATGCAATGTTGGCGCGCATCTGCGGTATATGAGGTGCCATCTTGGGCTTCTGGGCAATGATCGTTGCGTCGATATTCCCTACCCTGTAACCGTTTTCTTCAAGAAGTCCTGCCACATGGGTAAGAAGTTTCACACTGGAGATTCCCTTGTAGGCCGGATCTGTATCCGGAAAATGCTTCCCGATATCTCCCAGTGCAGCCGCACCAAGCAGCGCATCCATGATCGCATGGATCAGCACATCCGCGTCAGAATGACCCAGAAGACCTTTTTCCCAGGGAATATTCACACCTCCCAGGATCAGATCCCGGTTCTCTGTGAGTTTATGTACATCATATCCCATTCCTATCCGCATCAAACCTAATCACTGACCTTTCTTATTTATGTTTCATTCTTTTTGAAGTGGAAATACACCCTGCCATCCCAAGCATCTTTCTCATCTCATCCGGAGACGGAAGCTCTTCGATGGTTTCCACGATCTCAGGAAGATAATCCTGTTTTTCTGCTGCCTGCCTCAGCTCACCAACTACCTGGATCAGCCCTTCTGCCATGGTTTTACCCTTAAAAGCCTCCGGATGGTTCCTGAGAAGATACTCCTCTGCACCAAAAACCGTCTCCGAGCCCCTGGTCATCTCCATAGCAATACCGGAAAGCATCAGTGCATACATAAGCTTCTCACAGGCATCCTTATCACCATCCGCAATATCCTTCAGATTGTCCCGGACGATCCTGATGGCCTTCTGTTCAAGTTCAGCCACTTCCTCACAGTAATATCTTCCATTGAGGATATGGGCGATCTTCCAGTCAGCAAGGCAGATATATTTCCCCAGGATATCCATCACTCCGTCTGCGCGGAGCTCTGACGGTGCGCCGGAAAAAATATCTGTGTCAGCAAAAACATACACAGGCGCTGCTGCCTGGACTGTTTTGGGGCTGCCGTTCCAGATCATGGCTGCCATTGTGGACACAAATCCGTCTGTGCTGGCTGCGGTAGGTACCGACACAAAAGGAATCCTGTATTTATGGGCGACATAGCGGCTGATATCGTGGATCGCCCCGCTGCCTACAGCAAGAACCAGGTCGATATCCTCCTCCATGTAGTTCTCAACGATCTCCACAGCATGTTCATCTGCCTGAAGACCATCCGCATCCAGGACAAGAACCTGGCACCGGTCATAAATATCCTCCATGATCTCCTCAGTAGCCTTGCAGGTATTGGTATCGCAGATCAGAAGAGGGGAAATATATTCCCGAAGTTCTCCTTCTGACATCTCATCCTCCAGTTTCTCCACAGCTCCTGATTCTATGAGAATCCCCTTAACGTCTATGTGGTGCTCCTTACCGCAGCTACACGGTCGGGCAAAATCGTCCGCATCGACTCGCATTTGAATTATTCCTCCTGATTTTATGAATTCTGATTATAAATACGTGCAATATTACAGTTTGGTATTATACAGGATTTCCTTCCAAAAATCAATTATCACATAAGAAAGAATCCTGCCTGCGATATTACAAAAGCTCCCGGAGCTGCCTGTGAAACCACACCTCCGGGAGCTATCACTTATACTGGTCACTGAATGGTATTGACAGCGGCAATAACCTCTACTTCGCAGAGAACGTTCTTTGGAAGTGTCTTTACTGCAACACAGGAACGTGCCGGCCTGCCTGTAAAATACTTTGCATAGACTTCATTAAATGCTGCAAAATCTTCGATGTCCGCAAGGAAACAGGTTGTCTTAAGGGCATTGTCAAAGCCTGTTCCGGCTGCCTCAAGAACTGCTCCCAGATTCTTCATAACCTGATCTGCCTGAATCTGGATGGTATCTCCTACCACCTCTCCTGTTGCAGGATCAACCGGGATCTGTCCGGATGTAAATACCACATCTCCGTGGATCATTGCCTGTGAATATGGTCCGATGGCTGCTGGTGCCTTATCTGTATGTACTACTTTCATGTCATATCTCCTTTCGGCTGTTTTCCTTATTTTAGCTCTAAATAAATATACGGTCAAGTACAACTGCTCACATTTCACTTCACCATTTATGTTTCAGGGCAATGGACTATTCCATATTCAGATAATTATAGACAATACCTGAAAGGGCCTGGATGTTTGCCCCGGCTGTCTCTCCTCCGTTCTCTGACATGACACACAGGATATATGTGGTCTTTTCCCCGTATATTATGGCGATATCATGCTGATCATCATCTGTCTCCCCGGTCTTATTGGCAATCTTTGCTTCTGCCGGGACACCTGCCGGAATTTTCCATGTGACCTCCTGGCTGAGAAGAAGATCCAGCATTTTTTCGGAATCCTTTTTGCTGACACAGGTTCCCCTGTAGATCCTCTCCAGAAGTTTCCCGCAGTCCCCAACGGACGTCATATTCCTGCCCCCAAGCCCCGGATCCGTGGACACGGAAGGGCTCAGGACATGCTGTACCGTGGTGGCAGTATAGCCTTCTTTTTCCAGATAGGCATTGATCTTTTCCGCCCCGTCTGCAAAAACACCTGACGCGGTCTGAAGACGCACCAGTTCATTAAAAGACTCATTGTCGCTGACCGTGATCATGTTCCGCAGAAGCTCGTCCACCTTATCTCTTACTTTGCTGTCATCCTCGGACAGCTTCAGCTTTGCAGCCTGGTTTTTCAGCACCTCTTCCATATTGGCACAGGACGCCTCCATAACAAAAACCTTGATAAGGCTGGCAGAATAAAGCTTCCTGTTATTTACCGCAAATTCCTTATCACTGCCCAGATCCTTTACATATATGCTCCAGCATCCCTGGTAGCTTCTGAACTGTTTCTGAACCTGGTCTTCCAGTTTCTTTATGCCAAGCTTCCCAGCCTTCACCCTGCCGGTATCATCGATCGTATATCCCTCCGGCGTCTCTCCTGCTTCCTGAAGCAGCGCGCCGTTTTCTCCGCCAAAATAATAATATCCCCGGAACTGCTGCCCGCAGGCATTCATATCCACGCTGCGGATCATCCTGTCTTCTGTCAGTCTGCCGTATTTATTGAAATAATAAAAACCATTATACGTCTTACCGTTCATCACAAGATCATCCATATAACGGACCTGAGGTGCCCCGCTGAGTTTACCCAGGTTATTCACCATATAACAGCCGTTAAAAACAACCTCTTCGCTGTCCTCCCCTGCACATTCTACCTTAAGTTCCTTTATATATACCATGTGGGGATTCCCGGCCACAAATTTACCGCTTTCGTCATGATAATAATACCCGTCAAATATAGTGCCATTTACATCTACATGATCAAAATAATGGACTGCCGCCTTTTTTTCCAGGTTTTCTTTTTCATCCACACAGTAGAAGCCGTCACTTTTTTTCACATATCTGCCGCTTCCGTCAGCAATGGGGATCAGCCCGGGCTCCTGACTTATGGCCTCTGTCTCCACAGAGGCTCCGTAAACCATATTTCCAGGAAAACAAGCCACGGCAAACAGGATCATAAATATATTTAGCAGTTTTCTCTGTCGCATCTGATTCTCCTTCTGCAAAATCTGATTTTGGAAAAGTATACCCTGTTTTTCTCATTCCCGCAATCGCTTCATGAATTTTTCACAATTATTACAGCCCTTAAGAACGTCTTTTATCTTTTCTGTCTGTCCCAGAAATTTTTCAGGTGTTTTTCCAGATTATCCAGTCTGCATACCTGGCGGTCTGACCATTCCACAGGAAAAAGCTCCCGGTAATCCCCTGCCAGAAACCGGTCATCCAGAAGAATGATCGTTCCACGGTCCTCCCTGGTACGTATCACACGGCCTGCTGCCTGCAAAACCTTGTTCATTCCGGGATACCGGTACGCATAGTCAAAACCGTTCTGTTTTTTTTCATCATAGTAATTTTTCAGGATCTCCCGTTCACTGCTCACCTGGGGAATCCCGGTGCCTATGACCAGTGCTCCGATCAGACTTTCCCCCACAAGGTCAACCCCTTCGGAAAAAACACCTCCCATTACGCAGAAAGCCACCAGAGTCTCCTCCCTGGAATCAAATTCCTCCAAAAATTCCTCTCTTTCCCTCTCTGTCATCTCCCCGCTCTGGCTGATACACCGCACCCAGTCCACCGAAAATTCCTCCTCGTACACCTGGCTCACTGCCTCCATCAACTGGTATGACGGAAAAAACACCATATAATTTCCCTGCTTCTGCCACACAGTCCTTGCGATATATTCTGCCATCTTCCGATATTCCCCGTATCCCCGCCGTGTGTAACGGCTGCTCACATCACACCCCACAAGGATCTGCCGGTTTTCTCCCGGAAAAGGTGAACGCACATAGATCCCGTAGGCATCCCGATCCGTACACAGAAGCTCCCTGTAATACGTCATCGGAAGAAGTGTTGCGGAAAAGAATACCGCACTTCTGCCTTTTTTCAGGCAGCGGCTTAAGTTTTCCCCGGGATTGACACAGAACAGCCGCAGGCGGAACCTTCCGTCCTCACACTTTTCTGTATACACAACATAATTTTCATCTGTAAGCTCTGAAATATTCAGGAAATCCCTCACTGTAAAATAAAACTCCAGGATCTTTTCCCGGCTCTCCTCCTGCACAGCCGGGTCCTCAAGCGCCTCCTCAAGTTCCCCGGAAACATTCAGCATGGTAATGGGAAGAGGCCCCGGATTATCCAGGACTTCGTAGGCTTTTCCTGTCTCCATCAGACTTTTTTCCAGCTCTTTCATCTGTTTTGCAGCCTTATGAAGTGCCTTTGCAAGCCCGGGCCGCTGTGTACGGATCATCCGCCGAAGCCCCAGTATGTCTTCCCTGAAAAGCTCTGCACTGTACATTTCCCTTCCCCGGTCTACCAGATTATGGGCTTCATCAATGAGAAAAATATAATCTCCGGACATGTTATCTCCGAAAAAACGTTTCAACTGCACATCAGGATCGAACACATAATTATAATCACAGATCACGCCATCCACCCAGAGGGCAAGATCCAGGCTCATCTCAAAAGGACATACCTGCCATTTTCTGGCATGTTCCCGGACAGCCTCACGGCTGTACTGCGTTTCCCCCGTCCACAGCTCATAAACCGCATCATTTACCCTGTCAAAATGCCCTCTTGCGTAGGGACATTTCTCCGGTGTACATTCCGGTTTTTCCAGAAAACACAGCTTCTCTTTTGCAGTAAGCATCACCACCTGGAATTTCAGGCCTTTTTCCTGAAGGATCCTGAATGCTTCCTGCGCCACAGTCCTGGTGATGGTTTTTGCAGTAAGATAAAAAAGCATCTCCCCTCTTCCCTCGCCGATGGCACGCACTGCCGGAAACACTGTGGACATGGTTTTTCCAACTCCTGTAGGCGCCTGAACAAAAAGAGTCTTCCCTTTTGAGATTGTATGATACACACTGCTTACGATCTCCCGCTGGCCCTCCCTGTACGGAAAAGGAAATTCCAGACCTGCCATGGACGCATTTCTCTCTTTCTCCCACTCAAAGCGGCGGGACTGCCATTTGTGATACCGGTCAGTAAGATCCCCGTACCATTTTTCAAGCTGTTCACCTGTAAATTTTTCCCGGAATCTTCGTATCACCTCTGTATCCAGGTGAATGTAGGTCATCTGGATACTTATGGATTCCAACCCGTTCTGTTCCGCATAAATATATGCATAGCACATTGCCTGTGCCCTGTGTACCGGTACAGGTATTTCCATCAGTTCCGGATTCCCGTAGGTTCCCTTGATCTCATCTACAAAAAACTCTCCGTCTTCTGAAAAGATCCCATCGGCCCTGCCTTCCACCAGGATATCCAGATCTTCATATTCACTTTTTCTTTTCAAGGACACCTCTGCCTGGTAATCACCGCCCATGCCCTTCTGAAGCTTCCGGTGAAGGCGGCCTCCCTTTAACATTGCTTCTTTGTCCGTGGTTCCCCGGCTGTTATCCAGATCCCCGCTTCGCAAAATAAATTCAACCAGATTCCTTACGGAAATGCGAACCTGCTGTTTTTCCATATCTGCACCTGCTGTTTCCGGAATATCCCCCTGACTTACAACATTCCCGGTCTGTTCCCTTCTGTTTGCCTGAGGGATATCTGCAATCTCCATCTGTTACTTAACTGGATCAGCAAAAAAAGCGCCGGGCCATGTATACCCTGCGCCTTTTCTTTATCTAATCTGTATGCCGGCTTTGTTATGCCACTGCATATTTGGCGATCACTCTCTGGAAATTTTCATCCATGCCGTAGCATTTCACTGTCAGGATCTGGGTAAGATCCATGCTGAGCATCCCAAGAATAGACTTGGCGTCAATGATCACCCTGTTATAAAATACATCAATGTCAAAGTCGCATTTGTTCGCTGCGCTGACAAATTCCTGAACAGCTTTATCATCAAGCTTAATCTTCTGTTCCATAAAACTGCCTGCCTTTCTCTTTTTGTATTAAGAAACGCCTTGTTTCCAAGTGTATTTTTGCACCACTTATATATTTTGTCAACCAGCTTCCTTTTTGCTTGTGTATTTTTTAACAAAATGTACGAATTTTCTTATGATTTTCGCGGAAATTCCGTCAGATTTCGTCGAATATCTTTGGAAAGGCTCAGGCTTTTACCTTTTTCACCCTGCTCCAGCTTCCATAGAGAACTGTTTTTCCTACTTTTTTGTATGCGCGGACACGGACATAATAAATCTTTTTACTTTTCAGGCCTGTTCCCCTGCTGAAGGGTTCTGCATGGTTTCCTCTTCTGGATTTCCGGAAATATCCTCCACGGTTTCTCCGGATTTTTCTTCTGTTCCGGAAAATCCTGCAGTATCTATATCCCCGGAAATATCACCGGAAGCAGCTCCCCCTTCCTCCGTCTGCACATCCGTAAATTCTTCTGCATACACTACACCTGCCGGTGTGACAGACATAACCGCAGCTAATCCCACTGCCACTGCCTGTTTCCAGAAAAAGCCGTGCCACAGACATTTCTGTCCACAGCACAGCTTCCTGTATTCACGTTCAATATATATTACGATCTACAGCAAAACAGATATCCGCCTTACCCTTTGGAATCTGCCGGAAACCGGATATCTCCCCTCACTGTATACTCATAAACCTGATCATTTCCCGGTCTGCATTCAGATCCTGGTTAATACAAAGATATCATAGATCGCTCTTACAGCTTTCTCAAAATCTCTGTTCTCAACACCGATGATGATATTCAGTTCACTGGAGCCCTGGTCGATCATCTTTACATTTACATTGGCATGTGCCAGTGCGGAGAAGATCCTTCCTGCAGTTCCACGGGTGGACTTCATTCCACGGCCAACAACTGCGATCAGGGCAAGGTCAGATTCCATCTCAATAAAATCCGGCTGTACTGCACGGTGGATACCTGCAACAACCTGCTGCTCTTTCTCCTCAAACTCATCCTGATGAACATATACAGTCATGGTATCAATGCCTGACGGGATATGCTCGAAGCTGATCCCCTGATCCTCAAATACCTGAAGGACCTTACGTCCGAATCCAACCTCGCTGTTCATCATGGATTTCTCAATATTGATGGAGCAGAAGCCCTTCTTACCGGCAATACCTGTGATGGTGAATTTCGGCTTCTTACAGGTGCTCTCAACAATAAGAGTACCCTTGTCCTCCGGTCTGTTGGTGTTACGGATATTGATGGGGATTCCCTCTTTACGAACCGGGAAGATGGCATCCTCATGAAGAACAGTAGCACCCATATAAGAAAGCTCACGAAGCTCTCTGTATGTGATCGCCTCAATAACCTCCGGATTGACAACCACTCTCGGGTCTGTTACAAGGAAGCCGGAAACATCAGTCCAGTTCTCATAGAGATCTGCATGGATAGCCTTTGCAACAAGAGAACCTGTCACATCGGAACCGCCACGGGAAAATGTTCTGACTGTACCGTCAGCCATTGCTCCGTAAAATCCCGGGATAACAGCCTTCTCACATTTGGAAAGCTTCTTGCCAAGGAGTTTATCTGTCTCATCTGCAAGAAGATTGCCTTTCTTGTCAAAACGGATCACCTCTGCTGCATCCACAAACTCATATCCAAGGTATGCAGCCATCACCTTACCGTTAAGGAACTCACCACGGGAAGCAGCATACTCGATTCCTGCCTGTCCGCGGAAATCCTCCTCGATCTTCTTAAACTCATCTTCAAGGGAAAGAGTCAGCTCCAGTCCACGGATGATCTCATAATATCTCTCCTTGATAGCAACAAGCTTATCAGCGAAATCCTCGCCTTTCTCAGCAGCCTCATAGCAGCCGTAAAGCATATCTGTAACCTTGATATCTCCATCGAATCTCTTACCCGGAGCGGACGGAACCACATAACGGCGGCTTTCCTCGCTGCGGATGATATCTCCAACCTTCTTAAACTGTTCTGCATTGGCAAGAGAGCTTCCGCCAAATTTTACAACCTTCTTCATTTCAACACCTCGCACCTGTAAATTTCAAATAACACTCTGAACGCTATTTTATTGAATAATAACCTTTTTTTCAAGTGTTTCTTACATATTTCAGCAAAAATAGTCACATTATACAAGCAAAAGGTGGAATTCATTACATCAGCTATCTAAAATGCTAACACTTTAATTAAGCGCAGTACTCTTTCAGGATATTCTCAAGTGCTGCTGCACTGCTGGTATGGCAGCGGCATACCGGAATGGATTTCTTCCTGGCTTCCTCAACTGCACAGTTGACCATCTTGTGGGATACCGTGCTGGTAAAAAGGATCATAAGATCCGGAACGCCGATCTTCTTCTTCATTGCGCCCTTCTCCTTGGCAAAAACCTTGGCCTTACATCCGAAGCCCTTACAGATATCCTCATACTGACAAACCATTCTCTCGTTTCCTCCAACAATAACAACGCTCATAATTTCATCTCCTTTAGGTAAAATATATATCACATGGTTATTCTAAACTAACTTGCAGTTTTAAAATTTGAGTTAGCATTTGCTAACTCGTTTATATGATACCATGACAACCTTTATTTGTCAAAGGATTTTTCAGTTTTTCCTCAGCTCTGTTCTATTCCGGTGATCTCACATACCCTGAGACGGTCTCCATCTACCTGAAACCGAACCTGAAATCCGCCAAAAGACATGCCATAAATCCTCTCCGGATCGTGCTGGTAGGCAGGTCTTGGATCCTCCCTCAAAACCCCACGAAGTGCATCTCTTTTCTCCTCCGGCACCAAATCCAGCCACTTCCCGGGAATCTCCACTTCCAGATAATGCTGCTCCACCTGGCCTGCAAACCCGGAAAGCGCCTCCGGATAACAGTCCGCTGCTGGAAGATATGGCTTGATATCATAGATCGGGGTTCCATCCATCAGATCAGCCCCGGAAACCACAAGTACAGGTCCCAGTTTTTCATCTGCGCGGATCTCCTTAAGACGTACACAGGAAAGCCCTACAGGATTGGGACGGAACGGAGAACGTGTGGCAAACACTCCCATCCTGGTATTTCCCCCGAGACGCGGAGGTCGCACAGTGGGAGACCAGCTCTCACGTACTGCCTCCGAAAACTGCCAGATCAGCCATATATGGGAAAAATCCTCAAGGCCTTTAAAAGCTTCCATTACCCGGTACTCCGGTTCAAACACCACCTGAGCTGTAAGCTCCTCTACCCGTCCGCTCTGTCTGGGAATCCCGAATTTTTCCGGAAAATCGCTTTTTATCCTGGCAATTATCTTCATCTCGTCCAATCCTCCAATATCAGAGCCTGTCTGAAAAAACCATTACTGCAATCTGCATGCCACATTTTGCAGAAAGCCTTTTTCAAACACGCCCTACAATGTCTCGTTCATACTTCCGGTTCTGTAACCGGACAGATCCATTGTAACATATGTAAAGCCATATGTCTTGAACTCTTTTACGATCCGTTCCCTGTTTTCCTTACGGATCAGCTCCTCAAACTCGTCCGGCATCACCTCGATACGGGCGATCATCCCGTGGATACGCACGCGTACCTGATGAAAACCAAGATCCAGAAGAAGCTGCTCTGCCTTATCCACCATGCCAAGCTTCTCCCTTGTGATCTCCTCACCATATACAAACCTTGAAGAAAGGCATGCAAAGGACTGCTTGTCCCAGGTAGGAAGTCCCAGTTCCCTGGAAAGGATACGGATATCCTCCTTGTAAAGCTGGCTGTGGCGCAGAGGGCTGGTAACACCAAGCTCAGCCACTGCCTGAAGCCCCGGCCTGTAATCCCCGTTATCGTCCATGTTGGACCCTTCTGCAACATAACGGATATCATTCTCCTTGGTGATCCCGATGATCTTCTCAAAGAGTTCATGCTTGCAGATGTAACAGCGATTCTTCGGATTATGGGAAAATCCTTCAATATCAAGCTCCTCAGACTCACATACATAATGACGGATTCCCTCTTTTTTACAGAAATCCGTTGCCTCCTTAAGCTCCCTCTCCGGGAAAGAACAGGATCTGGCAGTCACTGCGATCACCTTATCTCCAAGGGTATCATGAGCCACCTTCAGAAGGTAAGTGGAATCCACCCCACCGGAAAAAGCCACAGCCACGCTTCCCAGCTCCTTTAAATATTCCACCAGTCTGTCCTGTTTCTTTAATGCCTGCAAAAGTTTATCCTCTGCCATTTCGGTCACCTCTTTATCCTTTTTATGATGCACATAATTTACCACACAATCCATATTAAGTCAATATGAAATATATGAGATCATATTCTGTATCTGTCGGTGCAAAAAAAGAAGGAACACAGCCTGAGCCATATTCCCTCTTTTATCCTTGCGCTATTTAATTTTTATTTCTTTTTTCCAGAGCGTTTCTTTACAACTACGGCTCCGCCTGCAAGTGCTGCTACAGCAAGAAGCAGTACATACATTCCGATCGGTGTGTCATCACCGGTCCTGACTCTTCTTGCAGGGCTGCTGCTCTCCTCCACCGGTGTGATCCTTGGTCTGTCACCTGGTACTGTCACAGTCGGTGTTACAGTAGCGGCCGGTGTCACGGTAACAGACGGTGTTACGGTAACGGACGGTGTTGGTGTTACGCTAACTGCAGGAGTCGGTGTCGGTGTATCCCCCGGAAGACTATTTGTGATCACGGAAGCTTCCGCACGGTTATCCTTGGACATGGTAAGCACTGTATTATCCACACTCATCTCATAAATGAAATCCGGTGAATCCTCAACAGGAACACCATTTTCGTCAGTCTCTGTTACATAGTAGGTGATACTGTCGCTGGTATCTGTATTGACCGGAAGGTTATCCACAGTCACACTTGTCTCGCTTCCACCGCTCATATCCAGTTTCAGCACATTTCCAACCCTGTCGGTATAATCCTCATCGCGGAAGATCGCCGCATAGAACACATCATCAGAATCCATAGGTTTACCACCCTTGAGAAGCTTCTTGGTGATGGTGATACTTCCATAGTAGTAATATCCGTTTGGCGGCAGGTCAAAACTGTTGTTAAAGGAAAGCTCTTCATCAGAATTACTCTTCTCCACAGTTACGGAATTTCCATCCGGGAAGTCAGCCGTATAAACAGATTCTCCTATAACTCCGCTCTCCTGAAGGATACCAAATTCATCAGTCTCTGCCACATAGTAGGTTTTTCCCACATCCAGGTTATTAAAGGTCACAGAGGAACTGCTCTGTCCCTCAAACTCAATGGCCTTCACATCGGAAACACGCTCCATACAGCCCTCGTCTGAAAACAGTGCCACATAGAAAGTTCCGCTGTCTGCCAGAAGTCCCAGACCATCTGCATCAGTCAGTCTCTTGGTAACTGTGATGCTGGTCTTGTTTGGTTTCTCCTTTTTATCCACCATGGTTGCCGTGTTATCTGCATCCGGTGAATCACTTACTGTCAGCTCAATATCTGAAGCAACCTTATATCCGTCCGGTGAGGCGATCTCACTTAAATAATAGGTTCCTGCCGGAAGTCCGCTTAACACATATGTATCTTCTGTAGTGGTAAAAATATATTTCGCAGAGCCATCTTCATTTTTGATGATGTTTCCATCCTGGTCCTTCAGCACCAGGGTCGCTCCTGAAAGCTGCACACCATCCTCATCTGTCTTGGAAATCTTAAGAGAGATAGGTGTGTTGGTCACTGTCAGGATTTCCACCTTGCCATCTGCTGTTGTATAGGTTCCGTTATTCTCTGTAACTGTACCCTTCTCCGTGACACTGAAATAAACCGGTTCTGCAAGAAGTACATATCCGGAAGGAGACTGGATCTCCATCAGCCTGTAGGTTCCCTGGGAAAGTCCCTCTGCCGCAACCTGGCCTTTTTCGTTGGATACCAGATCCGCACGGTACTCTTTCCAGAAGAATTTGCCTTTTCCGTCTGTTCCGGTTTCTGCATTTGCCGGAATCTCGTTTTCGTCATTTACATATGTTTTTTTCTGGATCACAAAGGATGCACCCTGGAGGGCATTGTTCTTATTATCCACCTTCTGGACGATCACGGCTCCGTCCGGGAAGGAATATTTCATGGAAATATCCGCATCGTAATTGCTGCTTCCGTCAGAACCCAGGTATGGCAGGGGAACAAAAGCCCGCTGGATATCAATATTGTTCTGTCCGCCGGTCTGGGACACAAGATAAAGTGCCGGTGTGGCAAGTCCTGTAAACTGTGCCTTACCCTCACTGTCGATCTTTACCGGAGTACCTGTGATCTTGTTTTCCACAGCATAAACACCTAACTGATCTGCAACATTCTGGATAGTCGCTGCATCTGACCCGTTCAGTGTGAAATCCGGGAGCTGTATGCCGCAGTTTTTAAATGCCTCGTCATAATTGTAGGTTTCCGTATCCTGATCATACCAGGCAACAGCATATGCTGTCAGCTCCGCCCCTTCCGCTTCAGGAGTTACACTGAGGGTGATACTTCCCGCTGTATCCGCCCGGACCGGAAGCACCATCAGGATTCCCAGAAGCATCACTGTCAGCAGCTTCCATATGATATTGAATTTTGGAAAAGTTTTCTTTTTCATCTTCCTGCCAGCCTTTCTGCATTTTATTCTATATTTCTGCTTCACTATTACTTTTCTGTCTTTTCAGGCTCTGAACCCTTTTTATCTGCCTGTAGGAGCTTTTTCTCTTTTCTCTTTTTTACAAGCCTTTTTATCTGGTTGAAGATAAACATCAGCACAAAAATGATCACTGCCACAACAGCAGCCACGATCCTGGTGTCCACCTGCTGTGCCTCCGCAGTAACACGGATGGATGTTTTATCCTTGGTTGCGATCCTGTGACCTCTCACCAGAAGCCGGTGTGAGTTGATTCCGTAAGGAGTACAGGTTACCAGAGTCACCTGATCCTTATCCTCCTCAATGCCAAGCGCTGTCACATCATCCGGTTTTACAATGAGGATCTGATCCACCTCGTAGGTCAGTGTCTCATTGAGGACACGGATCTCAAATGTGTCCCCCTCTGTCAGCTTGTCAAGATCTGTAAAAAGCTTGGCTGAGGGAAGTCCTCTGTGTCCGGAGATCACACAGTGTGTACCTTTACCTCCTACCGGAAGGGATGAACCTTCTATGTGGCCAATGGCGATCTGAAGGATTCCTTCATTGGTTCCGTGATAAATGGGAAGGGATACCTTGATGGACGGAATATCAATATATGCCATGATCCCTGTTCCTGTCACATCCAGGATACTGTCATATTCCTTCTCCTGTTTTTTGGTGGGATTCCACCGGTCATTGTTACTTAACAGTGACTTGTTGTATTTCCTGGCCTCCTCCAGCATTTTTTTGTAATCGGTCTTATCTACCTTGGATACTGCCTCCGCGTAGCTTGCGATTGCTCTTGACTGATGAAACGAGTTCCAGTAATCACTGACTGTAGGATACAGCAGTAAGGAGATGCCTATGACCAGAATTGCGCTAAATATTATTGTAATCCAGTTTTTCCTGATAAATTTCATAGGTCTCTCCTTGCTGTTGTATCTCATTCCACCGGTGGCGGGATCTCCCTGAATGGAAATCCCACCAGCCCGGTTCCGGGGACTATTAATGCGGTTATCTGTGCCCCCTCCGGCGGCTTACGCCGCCTGGAATGAAATGATATTTATTACTTATTATGTTGCTTTGTGTTACTTATTTTGCTGCGTCAGATACACGCTTTCTTGTAACAAGAACGATTCCTGCACCAAGAACGAGGATCACACCTAATGTGTAGAGGATCTTGGTTCCCATACCACCGGTTTCAGGAAGTGATGAGCCCTTCTTGTTTACAATGTTTGTTGTTAAAGAGCCTGTTACTTTCTGATTCGCATCTTTTTCTGTAGCAAAACTTGCCTGACCAGTTGTTACATTACCTGTAAGAGTAAGCAACTTAGGATCTGAAGAGTTCTCATCATGTGTAGCGTCAATATCAAACTCTATATCTGCAATCGAGTTATATTCTTCCGGTGTCTTGGACTCATGAAGTTTGTAATGACCATCATCAAGACCAGTAAACGTGAAAGTTGTCTCGTCAGTAATTGTAAGTCTGGTAATATTAACCCAATTATCGCCTACTTTTTTCTGCAATGTAAACTCAGCACCCTTCAGAGGATCACCCTTCTCGTCTACTTTGTTGATTACTGTTTTGTAAGTAAACACGATAACTTTGTCATCAGGTGTCTTACCTGTTTCTCCACCCTGAGCATCATTTGGATTATTTGAGTACTCAAGATGCATTTCATTTGGGTTACCTTCTGCGCCAATCTTTGCATTTTCATTTAATGTAGATGTATATTCTACAGTAATTGTACTTCCAGCATGAACCTTAATCTGGTTTCCCTCTGTATCTGTCTCATTAATAGTCTTGAGATCAGTAAAAGTTACATCAAATGTATCTCCATCTGCTGGATTCTTGGTAACAGTATATCCTGATGTAATCTGCTTTCCATCAACAAATACATTTACGCTAGTTTCCTTAAATGTTAAACCAGCACTTTCTTTATCATGGAATACAAATTTATATGTTTCATAGGTGTCATAATCATCCGCAACTGTTCCTGTTAACTGAAATGGAACATCATCTCCGATATCATAGTCGGCAGAGTCCTGCCAGCCAGTTGTGGTACCAGTTGAATCATTTGTATCTTTTACCTTTTTAAAGGACTCAGGTTTTTTAGCCTTGGGGGTAATTACTGTATCACCAACTACCTGAACAATATATAATGTATAGGTATCATCTTTTCCTACCAGTGAGCCATTTTTATCTTTAATCAGATAATATCCTGCTGCTACATTAACATTTGCGCCATCTGTTACAGTTGAAAATGCACCATGCTCTAAATCAGCATATTTTTTAATAACTGCAAGTTTCTCAGAATCTGTTCCTGTTGCTCCTTTAAGATCATTAATTACAGTTTCTGCAACAGCATCACCAACGTTTACATTAGCATCACGTTTACTGTTTGCACCCCATTTAAGATCTGATAATGTCTTTACATTACTTTTTTCGGAATAGGTGCCGGTAAAAATCTGGTAAATTTCATACACATGATCACCTGCAGGGGCAGTAATTGCAAATGTCTGCGGCGCTGCTGCAAACGTCGGAACTGCCATAGCAATTACCATAACTGCTGCTACGATAAGGCTTAAAAGCTTCTTTACTTTCTTCATCCTCTTTTCCCTCTTTCTTAATTATTTTCTTTTTTACTGACTTTAGTGTCGCTCTCTCATCTTCTGGACGACAGTCTGCCCTCCCTTCTGACTTTGAGAATATGTCTATACCAAAGGATAAACGCTGCTCCCACCGCAAGAAGCAGGCCTCCTATCGTATACATTGTGCCACCCGGGCCTCCGGTTTCCGGAAGGGTGTAGCTCTCGTCTTTGTTCTTCCGGTTTTCTACCGTATACAGCCAGCCGTTCTCAGTCTGGCTAGCGGAAATACTTGTGTCATATCCCTCCACAGATACCTCTTCCACAAAGTATTTGTAGTAAATATGATTTCCATTAGAATCAATTCCCTCTGCCGGAAGATCAGCCCATTCATGTTTCCAGTTATTACCCTTATTTAAAGTCTGCTCTCCATTTTCTCCCGGATACTGTTCCTTCCTTACAGAATTCCAGTCAAAAGCATCTGAAGAACCATCACCTGTATTGGAATTAGCTTGCTTCCACTGTTCATCATTCAGAATATATCTCCAGAGCTTAACGGTCACAGAGCCTGGTTTACTCTCATCCGGTATGTCATTTCCATTTTTGTCTTTCCAAACCTTCTGAGCAGTTACATTTGTACCAGGCACCTTCTCATTCTCTACAAAAACAGTTTTTCCTGAAGAACTCAGATCAACCGCCTCATATTGTGTTGCAAAGTTATCTGGCATACTGTTATTCCCTGATGATGAGTTTGAGAAATAGAACGCACATTTCATCGGATCATCAGGCATCTGATAACCACCAGGTGCAGCCTCCTCTTCCAGATAATAGGCTGTATTATACTCAAACTGATAATCACTGCCGTTATCTGACTGCCAGCCAATGGTAATACGACCATTATTATCTGTCACATAAACCTTATCTGTTTTTACAAACTTGCCGCCCTCATATTTCCACAAAGCAAATCTGGCATTTGGTAACAGATTCTGGTACTTGTCTTTTTCTACTTTATACAGAATATATTTCCTATCTGTAGACGCACCAGCTTCAGTTTGTGCCCATTTATATTCAACTTGGTTATCTTTACTGTCTGTATATTCTGTCTGTCCATAGAGTTTTGCTGTGTTTTTTATGGATGGGTACTGCGTTTCTCCTTTATTAATTTTAACATAAACATTATATGCATATTCCAGAATAAGTTTTTCACTGTCTGGAATCTCCGCAGATATCACATTTTGGAAAACAGGATTTCCCCATTGATCCTTTCTGATATTATATTTCCATGACCACTTATTGGACTCAACTGTTCTATCTTTTATAAGCTTTCCATCTGCACCTTCTTTTGCATAATACAGTTTAACACTAGAAGGAATTAACGATACCGTTAAAGATCCATACGTATATCTGTTATATTCAAGAACATCCTCCAATTGTATCGTATCTTTCCCCGGAAGCAGATCCTTTCCTTCTCCATTCAGGACAATACTGTAATTAATACGCTTATTGGTATTATCCCATGTAGCTCCCTTGGAAACTTCCTTGCTGTCCTGTTGTGTTTTCTTCTCTGTCCAGTTCTGGGTCTGATCAGCACCTCCATATTCTTTATCTCCAACTTTGACTGTCGCATGATTGGTAAAAGTATACTTCTTTCCGGTTGCGTAGTCATTTAACTGATTCTTGTCAACCTCACATGTGTACTGAAGAGTTAAGGTACTCTTTGCTTTCATGAACCACCAGTCTTTTCCCGTTATTTTTGCAAAGTTAACTGTGATCGTGGTCGTTCCATCCGCATTCTTAGTTACTGTACCATCAATTGTTACCTCCATATTATTAGAGGTAATTTTGCCCGTATCATCAATTGTCAGATCCACATTCCCTACTTTGTTGCCATTACCGTCTGCTACAATAAGTTCTGACAGCTTCACACCCTTTGGCAGGGTATCTGTAACTGTGATTTTGTTATACTCTTTATCCAGATATGTGTGTACTCTCCAGACCAGGGTACCATCGCTTGTAATATCACTGGTATCTGTCCTGTTATTTCCATCTGTTTTCCTTACATATCCCTTTACATAATTATAATCACTGCTGCCGGATCTTTCGCCAATTTTAATTACGTTATTAAAGTAATAATCTCCACCTGAAAGTCCTGACACATCCATGGTAGAACTGTAGCTGAATTCAAGCTTGTTATCAGCCACGTCTGTCTGCCAGATCTTATCCTTTACTGTGTATTCAAAAGATGTGAATTTTAAAGTCTGGTCTGTAATATCTGTCCAGTTATACCAGTTTCCTGATATATCTTTCACATGAAGATCACCGACTTTTTTCCACCAGCCACCGGCAGTTCCAATCTTAGATGCCCAACTACTGATCTGTGCATATGTCATATAATGATTAGCAGACTCATTACCACTTAACCTGAGGGTATCTGTAATCTTTGTGTTTGCCGAAATTCCGTCTTTCGGTACAACAGCGGTACTCTTCCAGTTAAGAGTTTTAGTTCCGTCGCTGTTATCTGTTGCACTTTCCAGTTTCTTCTCAACAGTTCCAATTTCAACGGTTGTCTTGCCGATTACATCTTTCCCAGATCCATCTGTATCTTTAAAACCGGCTTTATTTGTATATTCTTTCTTTCCCCACTCCTGGGCAACTTTCTGTCTGTACTGAATGGTATAAGTATTCTTATTGACACCGTTATCTGTAGCAGTAAACTTTATGCCTGTAATCTTTCCGGAGCTGTCTTTTTCTATTGTGTAACCCTGGTTCGGAGAGATTTTCAAATCATTATCCGAAGAAAGATCTGCAAACATTTCATCTGTAACTGTAGCACCGGTTATATCATTTTTCTCATTGTTCACTGTGATCGTCCATAAGATCTCACCATTGTTGTTATCATACCATCCACCCTTGCTGATAGATGTAGGTGTGGATTTTTTGCTTACATCTACTTCAGTGCTGGTTTCTTTCTTAACTATCTCTCCTGTAGTTGTATCTTTGCCTTCTACTCCGACTGTATTCTTTGGTCTGAAGGATGCATCCTGGGGAATATCATTTAATGTATATTCATATTCAATAATATACTTCTGACCTAATACATGATCTGCATTCTGTGTCGATGTCAGACCCTTATAAATAGTCATATCCATATTTCCACCATTAATGGTATAACTATAGTCGCTTTCGTTGGAAAGTATGTCCACCTTTCCCGTTCCCTGTGACCAGCCATTATAATACTTAATCTCTTCACGGGACACTTTGACATTTTCCAATGCCTTAAGTGGCAGTCCGTTAGCTTCCAGCACATCTTTCAAGGATATGGGGCTTGGAGTTCCCTTCTTTGATGTGACTTCAATTTTATATTTAATTTTATTAGCTTC
>CAKROW010000046.1 GCA_934373235.1 uncultured Blautia sp.
GTCCGCCGGAATCTACCACACCGGCTTCTTTCAGAACAGGAAGCATCTCCGGAGTTCTGGCAAGAGTTTCCTCGGCATGGGAAAAGATTCCTGCAAAAAACGTCTCCAGATCCTCAGTCTCATCCACCAGCTCTGCTGCTCTGTCTGCTGCTGCTCTGGCAACTGTAAGGATAGTTCCTTCCTTCGGCTTCATAACTGCCTTATATGCTGTCTCCACACCTCTGTCCATAGCTGCGGCAATGGCTGCGGCGTCCAGATCAGTCAGCTTGCGCACACCTTTGGTAAAACCGCGCAGAAGCTGGGACAGGATTACTCCCGAGTTTCCTCTCGCACCACGCAGGGAACCGGAAGAAATGGCCTTTGCCAGTGTTTCCATATCCGGATCTGTAAGAGCTCCTACCTCGGAAGCGGCAGACATGATGGTAAGCGTCATGTTCGTTCCCGTATCCCCGTCAGGCACGGGAAACACATTCAGTTCATTGATCCATTCTTTCTTCGCTTCCAGGTTCTTGGCTCCTGCCAGAAACATTCTGGAAAGTATTTTTGCATCTATGGTTTTTTTATTCACCACAAGTTCCTCCTCTAATTACTAATCTATCGCGCGCACGCCTTCAACCATGATATTGATCTTCTCGATCTCCATGCCGGTAAAGGCTTCAACTTTATATTTTACATTGTTGACCAGGTTGTCCGCAATGGTACTGATATTCACGCCATATGCCACGATGACATGGAAATTCAGTCGGATCTTATTGTCTTCTGTGATCTTGACACTGATTCCATGCTTCAGGCTGTCTATACGCAAAAGCTTCACCAGTCCGTCCTTCATGCTGATGGCTGCCATTCCAATAATACCAAAGCACTCTACTGCCACGCTTCCCGCATAGGTAGCAATGACATCCGTATCAATTACGATCTGGCCCAATCCGGAATTTATACGTCCTTTCATATGGTTACCTCCAATGATTCATTTAGTGATTACCAGTATTATAACCTGTTTCCGTAAAAAAAGGAATAGAATTTTTGAGAAATTTCCTTTTTTTGCTTGCAAAAGCGCAATTCATCTGTTAAAATGGTGACTGTTGATAAAAGGAGGTGCTATTCATGGCTAAATGTGCAATCTGCGATAAAGGAGCTCATTTCGGAAACAATGTGAGTCATTCCCATAGAAGATCCAACAAAATGTGGAAATCTAACGTTAAATCCGTCAGAGTAAAAACAACTGCCGGCGGAGCAAAGAAAATGTATGTATGTACTTCTTGTTTAAGATCCGGTAAAGTAGAGAGAGCGTAATCGTAAGAGACGTTGCCCCCGTTTTGTACGGGGGCTGTTTTTTTGCGATAATACAAAAAGCAGGAGTCGCACAGGATCCCTTTATGGTAATCTTATGCCGATACTCCTGCTTATCTGCAGAATAAATGATATCCACACAGCAGACAGGAAACTGCTGCTATGATCACGATAATGTTCTGGGCAATCAGAAGGCCAAGAACCATTCCAAGTCCTAAGAAAAATAATACAAGTCCGCAAATTCTTCCCACATCTTACATATCTCATTCCCTTTTATACATTATATGCATATCTCCGGTAGAAATTACGTATTTATTCTTCACTGTCCTCCACTGTAACATCATCTTTGGTTTCGGCCGATGAACCGGGGGCAAAACGGTTCACAAAGTCAGGGACCATATCCAGTACTTTTGTAAGTCCATCCTGATTTTTGATATTTACAAGCTTGGTAGAACCGTTCTGGATCACAAGTACGGCACATGGTGTCATCTTTCCTGCAAGACCGCCACCGCCATTATTCTTTTTTTCGCCCTCAAATGCACCTGCGCCAACGCCAAAGGATACATCTACAAGAGGAAGGATGATGGTATCCCCTACATGAATGGCATCTCCTACTACTGTTTTTGCAGATACAAAGCTGTCCATCCCCTTGAACAGTGAATTTACAGTATCCTTGAAATTGTTATCTTTCTCCATGTTGTTTTACCTCCTTGTGTCTCCATCGGCGGATGACGTATTTGATATTTTTGTTGAAATAAATCCTTATTGCTGTTCTGAGAAGAACTGCTCCGTAGATCCTGCCTTTCAGATCCACATCTCCTTCAAAAACATTCCCTTCCTCAAAAAGAGGTGTTACTGCCACACAGTTTCTGTGAAGAGGAAAAGACATTCCAAGACCTGCCAGTACAGCTCCGGTAATGGCAGGGTCTTCACTTCCGAAGGTTATATGTCCCCGGATCCTGGTAGGAAATATATGACGGATCAGACCTTTTGCATTCTTCCAGAGAAAGGAAAGAGCTTCTCTCGTTCTTGGATGGTCCACAAATTCCCGCCACCAATTGATCTCCTTTGTAATGCGGCGGATCTTTTCCAGGAAAGCGGCAGCTTTTTTACGGATTCCGTCCGGAATATCGGTTATATGTTTAAAAAACTTCCGGAACTTCCTGTGTATTGTTTTTAGCTTTTCCCATACAGGAAAAAATACTCTGGCAAAAAGACCGGGAGCTGATTCCTCCGGAGTTTCTCCCATCTGTTCTGAAGCCGGGGATTTCTGCTGCTTTTCAGGTATGTGGCATATATCTGTCTCTTCCGGAATGGTCAGATCCGGACAGGATCTGGTTTTGTCAGATTCCTGTGGAAGCTTCAAAGCCTTCCCGGATTCTGTTACAGAATCCGTAACGTCTTCCTGCTGTTTATTCCATTCATTTTCATCTATAGAATCAGAAAGCCCCGTATCATCAATGATCAGTGGTTTTTCTGTTTCGCTCATCTCCTTTTGAGTAACACTTTTTTTCCTGGATGCCTTTGGTGCAGCTTGTGATCTGTGAAAGAAAATCTTCCGAAGCCGTTCCGGTGTCATCCCGAATAGAGAGAGAGACTGTTCCACTCCATGTGTCCCGTATGATATCTTCAGGGATATGGCATGAAATAACCAGCTTACCTGACCTTCTGCCTGAAATTCCTTCCATCCGTCTTCGCGTTTCTTCTTTGCCCTGGCACGGTAACGCAAAGGGCAAAACAGAACTGTCAGTATAATAAGAAGGAGCAGTCCCAGGATCACTCCCAGAAGAATCAGTATGAATTTCAAAATCAGCCACAAAATATGTAACATACACTCACCTGTTCTTCAAATATTCTTTTATTTTAAATTCACCGGTTTCCCTGTAAACTTCTTCAATTAAAGTCCGGGTCATATGGATCGCTTCATCTTTACCCCTGGCCATCCCGATGATTACCGGGCACACAGCCCTGGCTCCTCTCTGCATGAGTACCGGGGCAGGCAGGATCTCCAGAATGTTCCCCGGATTATCAGACAAAGTGAGAAGATAGATATCATGAACATATTTACCGGCAGTGATCTTTACTCTGGTACGTCTGGGGTTCTTAACGCCCTCACCTACATAATAATTCCGTTTCCATTTCAACAATCTGTCTCACCACCTTAAGGATTTCCATTTCTCTGTAACCATAAACAGGACTGCGTAAAAACACAGCCCTGTTTCTGTTGTCAAAAATACTTCTGCTGTTTTCCCCAGATACCTTCGCTCCTCATCTCCAGATATTCCTGATAAGCCTGTTCCACAATGTGCTTCTCATTGGAAAAACGGAGAAGATGGTAAATCTCATGATATTTGTAATATCCCGAATCCACGAAGTACTCTTCCCTCTGGGGCCTGCTATGATAATTATCAGCTATCATGAGATACCAGTGTACCTCTTTTGTTACCATATCCTCCGGAACCGCAAAATTATACTGGCTCTTACCAATATATTTCACAATAGAGGCTCTGACACCGGATTCTTCTCTTACCTCCCGCAGCGCTGTCTGCTCGAAGGTCTCGCCCTTTTCTACAGTTCCCTTAGGCAGAACCCATCCTTCATAGCGATTCTTATAAGACTTGTACAATGCCAGAATCTTACCCCGATGAATTACCACACCGCCACAGCTTGTTGCCTCGATCATAGCGCAATCCTCCTGTTATGCGTGTGCATTTCTGAAACTTTTTATAGTATACCTCTTTTTCGGGATATAGGCAAGGCTTAGTTAAAATAGTAAGCATCAAAAATCTGTGCTGCAATGGGAACTGCTGATTCACTTCCTGTTCCACCATTCTCTACGATAACTGCCAGTGCAATGTCAGGGTCATCTATATTGGAATAGCCGATAAACCAGGAATGACTGGAACCGTTTTCATCAAACTCTGCAGAGCCTGTTTTACCAGCTACTGAGTACCCTCTTCCGCTCAGGGCAGTAGCAGTACCCGTGTCAACTACATTTTTCATCAGTTTACCTAGAAGATTGGCTTCGTTTCCGGTCATAAGACGTTTATAAGCAGAACTTTCCGTTTTGCTTACAGATTCTCCTGAATTATTGATAACCTCATCGATCAGAGTCGGTTTCATCAGTACACCGCCATTGGCAATGGCACTTGTGATCATTGCCATATGTGCCGGTGACACCAGGGTATTACCCTGCCCGATAGATGTCTGCATTACAAGCGGAGTAACAGAATTCTTATCCAGGGAAAATGTACTGGTCTTATAGGAATCCAGAGGAAGTGCTTTGTTGAAAAGAAGATCCTCCGCTGTATTTCTCAGGGAACCGCCTCCAAGGCCGATTCCCATATCTGCAAAAGCACAGTTACAGGAATGGGCAAATGCGGAATAGAAATCTTCCTGTCCGTGAACAGTTCCGCCATAGCACCGGATAGTATGGTCGTCTACTGTGATACTTCCCTCACAGAGATAAGAATATCCCTCCAGGGAACCGTAAGTGCGGAAATAGTCCAGGGCAGTTACCACCTTGAAAGTCGATCCCGGAGGATATGCACCGTTGGTAGCTCTGTTAAGAAGACTGCTGTCATTTTCATCGTGGATCAGATAATCCCAATTGTCCGCAATGGTATTTGGGTCAAAGTCAGGTTTACTGACCATTGCAAGAATCCTTCCTGTAGAAGGTTCCATCACAAAAACGGCCCCTCTTCTGTCTCCCAGTGCCTGGTATGCAGTAACCTGCAGATTGGCATTAAGGCTTGTTATCACTGTATCTCCCATATTCTTATTTCCAAGGAACTCATTTTTCATCTGTTCCAGAAAGAATGCATGGGAGGTAAGAAGCTGAAAATTGGCTTCCGATTCCAGACCACTCTTGCCGTTGGTATCATAGCCTACCGCATGGGCAAAAATATTGGAATAAGGATAATTCCTGTGTTCAGTACCATCTTCATCCACATCCGTCTGTGCAAGAATCTCTCCGTCTGAAGATCTGATGGTTCCTCTTATGACACGGTCTGAAAAAGTATCCTGTCTGGTGTTGTAGGGACTGTTGATAAAGTCCTCACTTTTTACTGCGTTAAAATAAATAATATAACCGATCATACTTACAAAGATCAGCACAAAAAACACGGAAACAAAGGTGTATTCTTTATTCCTTCTCCTGCGGAGCCTTGCGAATTCCCGCTCTCTCAGGCGCTGCTCTTTTTCCAGTTCTTTCAATCGTTTCTTTTCGCTGCGTCTCAATTTCCTCGTCCTCATCTTCCCTCAGAATATACAGTCCCTGAATAATAGCCAGCATCAGAATGGTACTCATGACAGAACTTCCTCCGTAACTTACCAGCGGAAGTGTAACTCCTGTCATGGGAATAAACTTGGTCGCACCGCCAATGGTCAGAAATACCTGAAATGCATATTCTGTTCCAAGACCCAGGGCGATCAGTTTATAAAACGGATTCCGTATCTTCAGGGCAATGGTTACGATCATAAGGAAAAAGCTGGTGCACACAAGAATCAGGCAGATGGCAAAAATACCGCCCAGCTCCTCACAGATCGCACTGAAAATAAAATCATTTTTTACAACAGGAATCTTCTGGGGAGATCCCTGACAAAGTCCCATTCCAAACCATCCACCGGTTCCGATGGCAAAAAGTGACTGTACGATCTGATAGCCTTCATTTTCATAAACCGCCATGGGATCTTTCCATGCACTGACTCGCTGCCGTACATGTCCGAAAAGATGATAAGCCAATACAGATCCCACACAGCCACCACCAAGCCCCAGTGCCAGATAACCGGCATTTCTGGTGGAAACATAGATCAGTACCAGATAAGTTACAAAGAAGATCACCGCACTTCCAAGGTCACGGGAAAGTACCAGGATCCCAACATGAAGCGCTGCGATCACTGTAGCCTGTATCACCTTGTTAAAATCGATCCTTGTCCTTAACAGGGATGCCATAAAGAATACAAAGGTAATCTTGATCGCCTCGGAAGGCTGGATTCCCATAAGGGAAAGTTTTGCGCCGTAGCTGGTTCTTGCCAGAACAAATACAGCCGCCAGAAGGACAATACCAATTCCTGCATAGATCCACGTAAGGTCTTTGAGAAATTTCATTTTCCGGATCATGACCGGTATCACCAGTGCTACCGCACTGCCTGCTGCGACGATCACAAGCTGTTTCGTAGCTGCCGTTTTGTCCAGCCTGCACAACATGATGAATCCAACACTTAAAAGCATGCACATGTTGTTTAACAGCAGCAGAGATGCCTTTTTGTAGATTACCCGGTATAGGATCTGGATCAGGGCAAAGAATATCATCATTTCTATATAAAAAGTAATGACATCAAAATCCCTGGTCTTTAAGTAAATTACAAGAAAAGCTGTGAAATCCATAAAAAAGATCAGGATTAGCTGCTGACGCAGAAGTTCATTTTTTTCTTCCTCATCCTGGCGCCACACCATGTAAAAACAGTGAAAGGTATAAACGATCATAAGGGTGAGGATCACATACTTTGATAATTCAACGATTACATTAACCATATAATTTTACTCGGCTCCTCTTTTAAAATGGCCTTTTGTATAATTTTGTCCCGGGAGATGCCCTCCATTCTGATAGACAGAAAGGAAACTGTCAAGAATACCCTTTGCTTCCTCTGGGGTTTCTACTGTGAACGAAAGCCGCAGAGCTTTCAGGTTAAGCTTTTGTACTTTCGCCCTCTCCTCCGGCAGTCCAAAAGGAAGGCTGTTATAGATGATGTTATAGCAGTATCTTCCCGGCTTATCCTTGACTTTCCAGGGGTCACAGACACATTTCACCGGAAATTCCGTACCATAACGGTCTTTGAGATACAGGGTGTCTCCCTTACCGTTGCAGTTGAAAAGATTTTTGCGGACACACTGGGCAGAGATCATAAGAGGAATATATCCGTATATGATCATCTCAGAAGAATCATTGTCCCTGTGCCGTAATTCTCCTTCATTAAGTTCAAGGGGAACAGTATTTCTGAGAATGTTTTCCCTTTTCCAGAAGTCAACTGACTCGTCATTCCAGGTATACATGGATGCGTCAAGGACACATTTCCCGGCATATCCCAGTTTTCTGAGAGTGCTGTAGGACTCCATATTCCGCACCAGAAATCCCTTCATACCCTGTTCTATCCAGATCTGTGCCTGATTCAGCCACTTTTCCGGGATTTTTCCCCGATGAATCTCCGGGGTGGATAGATAAAGCTCCGTTTCTGCCGCTTTTTTCGGGGAAAATACAGCTTCCATGGCATCCGGTTCAAGATACATTCCCGCAATCCTTCTGTCATTGATCAGAAGCCGGGCCACATCTTTGTTCCTGCAGGATACATATACAGGAGGACAAATTTCCTGGTTTGGTCTGGAAATAACGGTACCGGAAGATGGTTCTCTTTTTACAGGCGTCACAGGAACACGTCTGTATCTGTGGATAAGAGCCTCCCGAAGCTGAATAAGAGCATCCCGCCTTACCTCATTGAGAACTTTTACCGGAACAAAAATCTGACCGTTGATCTCAATATTAAGCTTTTCCCACTGAAAATCTGTATTTCCAAGTTTCTCCATCTGCTGTCGTATCCGCTGTTCTTCCATTGGCTGATTCCTGGCAAACTGAACCTCACCGCCAAAAGCAGAGACTGTCACATCACCGCAGGATACCTCCAGTATAACAGGACTTTCCGGAGAAAGTATTAAATTCCCATGAATTTTTTCTTTTATTTTTTTAATTTCGGGCTGGAGATTTCCTGATTTTTTGTCATTGGCAAAAGCCATCATTTCCGGTCCGCGGTAAGTGTCGTAATAACCTGAACAGGAACCGCCTCTGCTGAAGAGCTCAAGAAGATACCTGCGGTCTTCTTCTTTTACACAGTATTTCCCACCACTTAAATACATATCCAGGTATTTCCTGTAAATGGCAGTTACACCTGCTGTATAGGAGGGCTGCTTCATACGTCCCTCGATCTTCAATGACATGACGCCTGCATCAAGAATATCCGGAAGAATATCAAGGGTACAGATATCCTTCAGACTCAGTGCACAGAAATCAGCACCGCCTTTATATTTTTTGTGATCACAGGTACCACGGTACGGCAGACGGCAAGGCTGCGCACATCGACCGCGGTTTCCGCTCCTGCCTCCGAACATGCTGCTCATAAGACATTGTCCGGAATAGCTGTAACAAAGTGCTCCATGAACAAATGTCTCAATTTCAATGGAACTGGCTTCGTGCATGGCACGGATTTCTTCGATGGAAAGCTCCCTGGCAGGAACCACACGGGTAGCACCCTTTTCTTCCAGAAATCTCATTCCTTCCGGGCCGGTCACTGTCATCTGTGTACTGGCATGAATGGGAAGATCCGGAAAATTACGGCGTATAAAGGAAAACACGCCCATATCCTGCACGATCACAGCATCCAGCCCTGCCTCATAATAAGGCGCCAGATAATCAAATAACTGATTTTCAAGCTCTCTGTTTTTTAGAAGTGTATTTACAGTTAGATATAACTGTTTTCCATGGACATGAGCAGTTTCAATTGCTGTGATCAGTTCTTCACGGGTAAAATTCCTGGCATATGCTCTTGCACCAAAAGCAGGGCCTCCCACATAAACCGCATCTGCACCTGCACCGATAGCTGCCTCAAAGGCTTCATAAGAGCCGGCAGGCGAAAGAAGCTCTGTTTTAATCTTTTTCAATATTTCTCCTCTTTTCTGCTATATTCCGGTTAGATAAAACAAAAGAGGATCACCGCAGTAATCCCCCTATGTACTCCCAACATCATTTAAGTAATTCGTCCAGCTCTTTCTCAAGCTCCTTAACTTTACCGTCAAGGAGATTTTTCTGATCCAGGGCTTCCTGCTCTGCCTTCTTAGCCTCTTCAATCTGCATACGAAGAGAGATCAGTTCATGCTTGAGATCATACATCTCCTGATCTTTCTGCTGAAGATCCTGTTCAAAAATCTCTGCCTGTTTCTTGGCCTTGAAATAATCATCTGTGATATTCAGGCTGAGAAGGGTATGCTTCGTCTCCATTGGCTGTCTGGAATAACCCGGCATCTGGCTCAGTTCACTGATTTTATTATTCATATAAGCTGCCACCTTCTGGAAATACTCCTCGGACTCGTATCCACCCAGAGTTATGATCTTTCCATCAATAACAACCTGTGCTGTATTCTTTACTGCCATTCGTAAAGCCTCCTGAAATTCATCTTCAATGCGCGCTTAACAGCTCACAACTGTTTCCATTATAACTGATTCCTTCGGAAATGTATAGACGTTTTTCAGTTATTTTGTCGATTGCTCAGGCTGAGGATACCCAAGATGGGTATATGCAAGATGGGAAGCCATCCTTCCCCGTGGGGTTCTGTTGAGAAAACCGTTCTGTAAAAGATAAGGCTCATAAACATCTTCCAGGGTACCGGAATCCTCTCCAATGGCTGCTGCAAGGGTCTCAAGGCCTACCGGTCCTCCCTGAAAATTAAGGATGAGCGTCTGGAGGATCCTGCGGTCCGTCTTGTCAAGTCCATACTGATCCACTTCAAGAAGATCCAGCGCAAAACAGGCCACCTCATAGGTGATCACTCCATCATACTTTACCTGGGCAAAATCCCTGACACGTTTCAGCAGGCGGTTAGCCAGTCTTGGGGTTCCCCTGGAACGCTTGGCAATCTCTGCTGCACCTTTCCCTTCGATTTCAACCCCCAGAACCTGAGCAGAACGCATGACAATAGTGGTCAGCTCTTTCTGATTATAAAATTCCAGATGCTGTGTCACTCCAAACCGGTCACGGAGGGGTGCTGACAGAAGTCCGGCCCTGGTAGTTGCGCCTACAAGCGTAAACCTGGGAAGATCCAGACGGATCGATCTTGCTGACGCACCTTTACCGATCATAATATCAATGGCAAAATCTTCCATGGCGGGATACAGGACCTCCTCCACCTGCCGGTTCAGTCTGTGGATCTCGTCTACAAAAAGCACATCCCCCTCCTGAAGATTATTGAGGATTGCCGCCATCTCTCCCGGCTTCTCAATGGCCGGACCGGATGTCACCTTCATGTGTACTCCCATCTCATTGGCTATAATTCCGGAAAGGGTTGTCTTGCCAAGCCCCGGAGGACCGTAAAAAAGTACATGATCCAGAGAATCATGACGCTGTTTCGCAGCCTCAATAAAAATCTTCAGAGTATTCTTTGTTTTTTCCTGGCCAATATATTCATCCAGTGACTGAGGGCGCAGATTTCCTTCAAGGGAAAAATCTTCCTCAGTCACATCAGTTGTTATGATCCTGTTTTCCATATACTCTATGCTCCGTTCCAAATCTCTTCATTTGCCTGGGGTGTGATTGAAAAACCATTCCGGCAATTTACAGGCCCTGCTTAACGGTGCCCTGTCGAAAAACTTTTCATGCACACTTTAAAAATTCTTTAATGCAGCCCGGAGGATAGCTTCCACATCGTCTGGTGGAACATCCTCTGAAACCCTGCGCACAGCCCGCATGGAATCTGCAGAACTGTATCCAAGTGCCACCAGTGCTTCCACTGCCTCCTGACGTCCGTCACGCAAAAGCTCTCCCGAAACATCTGCCGCCTCCTGCTGATGAGCCAGTTTCAGCTCAAAAGCATCCTCAAGCTTCAGCTTATCCTTAAGTTCCAGGATCATCTTCTGCGCAGTTTTCTTACCAATTCCAGGTGCTTTGGAAAGGGTTTTTACATCATCGGAAAGTACTGCAAAACGAAGTTCATCTGCAGTAATTCCGGAAAGTATTCCCAGTGCGCCTTTAGGCCCGACTCCATTGACTCCTATGAGCAGCTTAAAGATATCCAGGTCATCTCTTGAAAAAAAACCATATAGCTGAAGAATATCTTCCCTCACATATAAAAACGTAAAAATCTTTTTCTCATCTCCTATGCGGACATTCCCCAGGTCATTTCCAGTCATATATATCTCGTAGCCTATTCCCTGATTCTCTGCAACAAGATAATTTTCTCCGATATCTGCAATGTTTCCCCTGATAAAAGAGATCATTTCAATCATCTGCTCCTCTCACCCTGTTCTCATATGGGTGAAATCTTATCATATCTTTCTGAAAAATGCAAGTTTTTTCCATACATCTGTTCGATAGTACCATCCGTCAGTATATAAAACACAAGGCGTTACAGCCTCTGTCCTGCCGTAACGCCTCTTAAGTAAAGCGGATCTTTTTATCCTGTTTTGTTTTACTGGTTCATAAATTCTTCATCATCAAAATAATTGATCCTCATGGATGCACGTACATCATCCAGTGTGGCAGCAGCTTTCTCTCTGGCAACTTCTGTACCTTTCCTGAGAATATCGAACACGTCACCTGTACGCTGCTCCCACATCTTTCTTCTCTCGCGGATCGGTCCAAGTTCGGCCTGCATTACGTTGTTCAGGAACTTCTTCACTTTCACGTCTCCGAGCCCGCCTCGCTGATAGTGGGCTTTCAGTTCATCCAGATTCTGATACTCTGGAAGGAACTCTGCAAAATGCTCCGGACGGCTGAAGGCATCCAGATATATAAATACCGGGTTTCCTTCTACACGTCCAGGATCTTCAACGCGAAGGTGATTAGGATCTGTAAACATGGACATGATCTTCTTCTTGATCACATCTGCCTCATCAGAAAGATAGATACAGTTTCCGAGGGATTTGCTCATCTTTGCCTTGCCGTCAATTCCAGGAAGTCTTAAGCATGCCTTGTTGGAAGAAAGTACGATCTCAGGGTCTGTCAGTGTCTCACCATACACACTGTTAAATTTGTGGACGATCTCTTTACACTGTTCAAGCATTGGAAGCTGATCCTCCCCAACCGGAACATGGGTAGCCCGGAAAGCAGTAATATCTGCAGCCTGGCTGATCGGATAGCAGAAAAATCCAACCGGAATGCTGGCCTCAAAATTCCTCTGTTTGATCTCAGACTTCACAGTAGGGTTACGCTGTACACGAGCTACAGTAACCAGGTTCATGTAATAGAACGTCAGCTCTGTCAGCTCCGGTACCATGGACTGAATGAAAATATTGGATTTCTCCGGATCAAGTCCGCATGCAAGATAATCCAGTGCAACCTGAAGGATGTTATGGCGCACCTTCTCCGGATGCTCTGCGTTATCTGTAAGTGCCTGTGCATCTGCGATCATAATATAAATCTCGTCATATAAACCGGAATTCTGCAATTTTACACGCTCTGCCAGTGATCCGACATAATGACCTACATGAAGGCGTCCCGTCGGGCGGTCGCCAGTTAAAATAATCTTACTCATTTAATCTTGTTCTCCTTGAAGTATGCTGAATATTTATATCTTATTATAGCCCCTGGGAATTAACAGGTCAAATATTTTTAACCGGAAACCGTGATTTTTCTGCAAATATAATAAAAAATATATTTTTTTATCGGGTTTATCAAAAAAAGACAGCCATATCACAGATTCCCGTGATACTGCTGTCTTTTTGATCATATGATTCCGCAACCGGAAGTTTTTACATGATCACATGTCTTGGACACACTTCCTTGCATGCGCCGCAGCCTGTACACTTATCATAATCAATATGTGCACAGAAATCAGTTACTGTGATCGCGCCGGACGGGCAGTTTTTCTCACATTTCTTACATCCGATACATCCAAGCTCGCAGGCAGATGTAACAGCCTTGCCTTTTGCGTGGGAACCACATGCCACATGGATCGGTTTATCATATGGCACCAGCTCGATCAGATGGCGCGGACATTTGGCAACACATTTACCGCAGGCCTTACATGCTTCTTTATCCACCACTGCGATACCATCTACGATATGGATGGCATCAAAGGGACATGCCTTCACACAGCTTCCAAATCCCATACAGCCATATGTACAGTTCTTGGCTCCACTGCCGGGAATAAATGCCATCATCTCGCAGTCTTCAACACCTGTGTACTCATATTTTACAGTTGTCTTATCGCAGGTTCCTGCACATTTCACAAAAGCGACCTGGCGTGCGGTTTCTTTTACTTCCTGTCCCATGATCGCACCGATCCTGGCAGCAACGGGAGCACCACCTACCGGACACTGATCCACAGGTGCTTCTCCTTTTGCAATAGCCGCCGCAAGTCCGGAACATCCCGGGTATCCACATCCACCGCAGTTATTTCCAGGAAGAACGCCAAGAATCGCCTCTTCCTTCTCATCTACCTTTACAGTTAACTTTTTATCTGCAAGTCCAAGGAAAATACCGATGAATAAACCAGTACCGCCTACAATGACTGCAGCCATAATAATTCCTGTTATACTCATGCTATTTTTCCTCCTATACGATTCCTGAGAATCCAAAGAAAGCAATTGCCATCAGTGCTGCTGTAAGCAGAACAATAGGCATACCCTGGAAAGATTCCGGAATATCGTTGTATTCCATTTTTTCACGGATTCCTGCAAGTAATACAATGGCGATCAGATAACCGATACCCGTTGCAAAACCATTGATAACACTTTCAAGAATGTTATATTCGTATTTGACATTGTTCAGTGCCACACCAAGAACCGCACAGTTTGTTGTGATCAGTGGAAGGTAAACACCAAGTGCCTTGTAAAGAGACGGGACAAATTTCTTGAGGAACATTTCCACAATCTGTACCAGTGCTGCAATAACAAGGATAAAAACGATGGTTTTCAGATACTCAAAATGTGTCGGAACCAGAATAAATTTGTATAACAGTCCTGCAACAAAAGATGCAATGGTGATAACAAATACAACTGCTCCACCCATACCTGCCGCGGTCTCTGTCTTCTTGGATACGCCAAGGAAGGAACAGATTCCAAGGAACTGGCTGAGTACAACGTTACTGCAAAGTGCAGAACCGATTGCAATTAAGATCAAACTTGCCATTTTCTACTCCCCCTTCTTATGCTTTGTCTGAAGGACATCCGCCACAGGTTGCACAGTCGGAACCGCAGCCGGACTGGATCTTGGAAACATCTTTGCCCTTCTTTGCCATGTTGATCTTTACCTTGTTCTGAATGGCAGCAAGTCCTGCAAGAACCAGGAACGCACCAGGTGCAAGGATAAAGATAGTGATCGGGGTATAACCGGCAGCACCGGTGGCAGCATCTGCAACAGGGATGATCTGTGCTCCGAAGGCCTTACCTGAACCAAGAATTTCTCTTACAAGACCAATAGCAACAAGACCTACTGTAAAACCAAGACCCATTCCAAGTCCGTCAAAGATAGACGGAAGAACCGGATTCTTGGATGCATAACTCTCGGCACGTCCCAGGATGATACAGTTAACAACGATCAGTGGAATGTAAATTCCAAGTGATTCATAAAGAGAAGGGGTAAATCCCTCCATCAGGAACTGTACGATCGTTACGAAGGATGCTACAACTACGATAAAGGCCGGCATTCTCACAGAATCCGGAATCACTTTACGCAGAATGGAGATCAGCATATTGGACATAACCAGAACTACTGTTGTGGAAAGTCCCATGCCAATACCATTGATGGCGGAGGTCGTTACCGCAAGGGTAGGACACATACCCAGCATCAGAACGAAAATAGGATTTTCGGTTATAATACCGTTTTTTAATCTTTCACCACATTTATTCATATTCAACTACCCTCCTAAAATGCGTTTTTGCAATAGCCGATAGCTGTATTGACTGCACCGGTAAAAGCTCTGGATGTAATGGTGGCACCGCTGATGGCATCAATAGGTTCTCCCTCTCCACCATCTTTGGATACATAGAATTCATCGGTATTTTTACCTACGTACTGCTCCTGGAATTTTGCCTCTGTGGCACGCATTCCAAGGCCGGCAGTCTCGCTGATGGAAAGAACAGACACGCCGCTTATGGTGCCATCCTTTGCAACACCTACTGTGATCTGGATATCACCGCCGTAACCTTCCTTATCTGTTACTGTAACAACATATCCCTCATCAGCAGCCTCACAGACTTCATCAACTGTTGCCTTCACTCCCAGATCTGCCACAGTTTTGTCTGCTGCATCCTGATCTACATCGACAGCCTTGAAGTCTTCCAGATTTACATCACTGAACACAGTCTGCCATGCTTCTTTCTTTGCCTGTTCTTCGGTTCTTGCGATAGGTTCTTTTGTGACTTCATATACAAGGCCCAGACCCAGACCGGCAATTACGGTAATGATCGTAAGGATCAATGTATTTCTGATAATCTTACCCATTATTTCTTGCCTCCTTTTCCAAAAGCAACAGGTTTTGTCACTTTTTCAATAAGCGGAACCAGAAGGTTACAGAAAATAATTGCATAGGAAACACCCTCTGCGGAACCGCCAAAGAGACGGAACACGGCTGTCACAATACCAAGGCAGCATCCATATACAAGCTGTCCTTTCGGTGTGATCGGAGTGGTTACATAATCGGTTGCCATAAACCATGCACCAAGCATCAGTCCGCCACCAAAGATGTGACTGAAAAGATAATTAACATCAAATCCTTTACCTGTACCCAGCATATAAAGGATCACAAAAACAGCAAAACTTCCAATGTATGTAAGAGGCACTTTAAAATCAATGATCTTAAATGCAAGAAGGATCACTGCACCAATGAGGATTGCCAGTGCGGAAGTCTCACCAATGGTACCCTGGATATTTCCCAGAAAAAGATTCTTTACAGGAATGGATGTTCCGGTGATGAATCCCTGATTCTTAAGAGCTGCCAGAGGTGTTGCCTGGGATACGGTATCCACGATCGCATGGGAACCCTTGGAAACTGCAAAGTTTGTCATTTTGCCTGCAAAAGAAATCATAAGGAAACATCTGCCTGCAAGGGCAGGGTTCATAAAGTTCTGACCAAGTCCGCCAAAAAGCTGTTTTACAACGATAATGGCAAAAGCACTGCCAAGGATCGGCATCCACAGCGGGATCTGCGGTGGCATGTTCAGTGCGAGAAGAAGTCCTGTTACAACAGCACTGAAATCTGTAACTGTATTCTTCTTATGCATCAGATAATCATAAAGCCATTCAAAAAACACACTGGATGCAACTGTTGCCAGTACTACAAGAAGTGCATGGACGCCAAAATTCCAGATACCGAAAAGTGTAGTCGGAAGCAGTGCGATCACTACCAGTTGCATGATACGGCTGGTTGTCATTTTATCCCTGATATGGGGATTAGATGATACGTTATACATTTGTTCCATTGTTATTCCTCCCCCTATTTCTTTTTCCTGCGTTCTGCAAGAACCATTTTTCTCATGGATTTAATGCTCTGAGTCAGAGGTCGCTTGGCTGGACAGATATAGCTGCAGCATCCACATTCGCAGCATTCCATACCATCCATTTTCTCAAAGCCTTCCATATCGCCGTGTTCTGCAAGGGTTGCAAGTCGGGCCGGAATCACATGGCCTGGACAGACATTTACACATCGTCCGCAGTTGATACATGCAGTCTGGATATTCTTTGCCTCGGAAACGGCATCACGCTCCAGGAAAAGTAAAGAAGATGTTGTCTTTGTACACGGAATATGGAGATCATACAGTGCAAATCCCATCATCGGTCCACCAGAGATGGCCTTGGCGATTTTGTTTTTGAAGCCACCTGCAGCATCTACAAGCTCCGACATATCTGTTCCTGTAAGAACAGAAAAATTCTTAGGTGTACGGATTCCGTCACCGGTAACAGTAACATTTCGGCTGATAACCGGCTGGCCAAGGATAACCGCCCTGTAAACAGAGGTAACTGTCTCCACATTATCCACAACACATCCTACATCTGCCGGAAGCATGGTAGAATTGATCTCTCTGCCGGTAACTGCATAGATCAGTGTACGCTCACCACCCTGCGGGTATTTGGTCTTAAGCTCCTTTACCTCCATACGTTCCTTACCTTCAATGGCCTTTTTCATTATTTTGATACAGTCCGGCTTGTTGTCCTCGATACAGATACAGCCAACTGCGTTTGGAAATGCCTTAAGGATTACTTCCAGACCGCCTACAACGCTCTCTGGTTCTTCCATCATCCTGCGGTAGTCACTTGTTATGTATGGCTCACACTCTGCACCGTTTACAAGGATATGATCGATCTTGTCCGGTTCCTTCGGGGAAAGTTTTACGTGGGTGGGGAAACCTGCACCACCTTGTCCGACAACTCCGCCCTCCTGGATCCTTTTAAGGATGTCTTCTTTGGAGAGTTCGGAAAGCTTCGCAGGGGTGTATTCCACAGTTTCATACAGACCGTCATTTTCAACGATGATCGCATCACCCATGGCGCCAACAGCAGTCAGACGCTGCTCGATTCCCTTTACTGTTCCTGATACGGATGAATGTATCGGCGCAGAAACAAATCCTCCTGCTTCTGCAATTTTCTGTCCTACAAGCACGTGGTCACCCTTTTGTACTACCGGCTTGGCCGGAGCTCCGATATGCTGAGAAACCAGAAATGCCAGATTTCCTTTCGGCAGATACTTCTCAACAGGGCAGTTTTTTGACAAATCTTTGCCGTCATAAGGATGGATACCACCTTTGAAGGTTAAAAATGCCATAAATTTCATCTCCTCCTCTTTTATTGTTTAAAGCAGATATTCCGGATCTGCTTTGCTTTTATCATAAACGCACAGAAATTTATGCGCTTACTTTCCATTACTGTCAAATCCTACATATAATAAAATTTTTTATGCATAATTTTATTACTTACCACTATACTATAACTCATTTTATGAAAAAATTCACTACCAAATAAAAACTTTTTTGTGTATAATAAGATACAATCTACAAAGGAGGAATTGTTAACATGATCGTTAAAAAAATGCCGATTTTTCAAGGGTTTCCGGACTTTGAGACTGTTAAAAAATTATCCGGATTTTCACCTGAAATCCAGGATTTCAACCCTGTTTTTTATGACATAGAAACCACCGGATTATCACGAAATTCCACTTTTCTGTATCTGATTGGAGCTGTTGCATATGATGGTAAAAAATGGAATTTATACCAATGGTTTTGTGAAAATTCTGACGATGAACAGACAGTACTTGTCACTTTTTCTGATTTCATGAAAATATATAATTTTACAATTCAATATAATGGAGATAATTTTGATCAGCCTTATCTTGAGGCAAGATATGCATTTTATAAACTTCCATCGCCTTTTGAGGGAATTTCCTCCCTGGATCTTTACAAAAAGCTGAAACCTGTAAAGGGACTGCTGAAGCTTTCGCGTATGAACCAGCCCAGCATGGAAGCTTTTCTGGGAATACAGGAACGGAATTTCTGCGACGGCGGTGCCTGTATCCGTCTTTACAGGCAGTTTATATCAGGTAAAAAACCAGAAAACAGTGATATTGTTCTTGGACATAACTGTGAGGATCTTCTGGGCCTTGGAAAGATTTTTTCCATGTTGTCTTATCTTGAACTTTTTGAGGATTCCTGGGAGATCTCAGACTGCCGGCAGGATGAAGAGCTGGTCCTTTTTACTCTTTCGGTACATTACCGGTTTCCGGCAGAGTTTTCCAATGGAGGCGATGGGTTTTATATCACAGGTTCCCATAACCGGGTTAAATTCAGTATAAAGTCTGTCAACGGACGTTTGCGCCAGTATTACAGCAATTACAGGGATTATGATTATATTCCCTCAGAAGACACTGTCATTCCCAAATCTTTAAGCGTATGTATGGATAAAAGTCTGAAACAGCCTGCCAGAAAGGATACCTGTTATACATGGTTTCCTGTTACAGAAGAATTCCTGAAGAACCGGGATATGGAAAAAGATTATTTAAGACATGCTTTTGCTTATTATTTAAAAAACTTTTGAATATAGAAAACAGTATATAAACAAGCGGGGCAGATATATCAAAGTATATCTGCCCCGCCGATTTTCTCTTATAAACTGTAAAGTACCGGAATTACTCCTCAGTTGCCTCTGCGGAATGATCCTCAAGAGCCTTCATGCTCAGGCTGATCTTTCTGTCCTCGCCGTTGAAATCAACAACTTTAGCCTCGATCTCCTGACCGATGGAAAGTACGTCTGATGGTTTTGCAACATGCTCTCTGGAAATCTGAGATACATGAAGAAGTGCATCTACTCCTGGTGCAAGCTCAACAAAAGCACCGAAATCTGTCATACGTGCAACTTTACCTTTAACAACGTTACCTACTGCAAAATCTTCAGCGGCTGTAAGCCACGGATTCTCCTCCGGGAACTTAAGGGAAAGGGCAATCTTGTCACCATTGATATCTTTAATAAGAACAGTAACTTTGTCGCCTACATTGAATACCTTCTTCGGGTTCTCTACTCTGCCCCAGGACATCTCAGAGATGTGAAGAAGTCCGTCTGCTCCGCCAAGATCGATGAAAGCACCGAAATCTGTAACGTTCTTGACAACACCCTCAACTTTATCTCCAACATGGATTCTCTCAAGAAGCTCTTTCTGTTTCTCAGCTTTCTCTGCAAGAAGAAGCTGTTTGCGGTTACCGATGATACGGCGTCTTCTTGGGTTGAACTCTGTGATAACGAACTCAATCTCCTGATCTGCATATTTGGAAAGGTCTTTTTCATATGTGTCGGATACAAGGCTTGCAGGAATGAATACTCTTGCTTCCTCAACGTTAACACAAAGACCACCGTCAAGTACCTGAGTTACAGGAGCCTTCAGAACCTCCTGGTTCTCAAATGCCTCCTCAAGACGTTTGTTGCCTTTCTCGGCTGCAAGACGTTTGTAAGTCAGTGTAACCTGTCCTTCACCGTCGTTAACCTTAAGTACCTTTGCTTCCATGGTATCTCCAGGATGTACAACCTCGGAAAGCACTACGCTAGAATCGTTGGTGTACTCGTTCTTGGTGATGATACCGTCTGCTTTATAGCCGATATTCAGGATGATCTCATCATCTTTTACATCGATGACGGTACCCTGTACGATCTCTCCATTTCTGATTGTTTTTACGGAATCTTCCAGCATCTGTTCAAAACTTAATTCTGACATGTTCTTGAACCTCCTCAATAATTTTCTTTGGGGTGGAAGCCCCTGCTGTAATACCTACATAACTACTGCATTGGAACATTTCAGAATCCAAGTCTACAGGTGTTTGTATATAGTAAGTATTTCCACATTCCTTTTTACATATTTCAAACAGCTTTTGAGTATTGGAACTATGTCGGCCGCCAACGACCAGCATAGTGTCTACCTCTCCGGCTATCGCTTTAGCTTCTTTCTGCCGTTCTTCGGTAGCATTACAAATAGTGTTTAAAACATTTAAAATATTTAAAACATTATTATCATACCTCTTTTTGCGGAGAATTTCAACTAATTCTTTAAATTTGTTGTAATTAAATGTCGTCTGGGACACAACACAGACCTCTTTAAGACCTGAAAAACTGAAATTTTCCGCATCTTCAAGGCTTTTTATTACAGTATAATCTCCCTGGCACCATCCGCAGATTCCCTGTACCTCCGGATGGGTAGGGTCACCTATGATCACAATATGAGCGCCTTTTCTGCTCTCACGTTCCACGATCCGGTGGATCTTAAGGACAAAGGGACAGGTTACATCCACACAGGAAATCCCCGGCTTTTTAAGTTTGTCATAAACATCTTGTCCTACGCCGTGGGAACGGATCACAACAGTTCCCTCTGTGATACCCGGGATCTGTTCTTCTTCTATGACTGACACACCTTTTCTTTCCAGGTCTGCCACCACTTCCTCGTTATGGATGATCGGTCCCAGTGTATAAATAGGGGCCGTCCCTGTAGCAATCAGCTCATAAACTTTATCCACAGCCCTCTGGACACCAAAGCAGAATCCTGCGGTCTCAGCAACTCTGACATCCATCAGCCATTCACCTTCTCTTTGCAGATGGAAAGGATCCGGTCTACTACTTCATCGATTCCAAGTTCTGATGAATCTACCAGAACTGCGTCGTCTGCCTGTTTCAGAGGAGAAACTGTCCGGTTCATATCCCGTTCATCTCTTTCTATGATATCCTTAAGGATATGATCGTATTCATCCTCTGCTCCTTTTTGCTGAAGCTCGAGAAAACGTCTTCTGGCACGTGTCTCGGGGCTTGCGGTAAGGAATATCTTCACCTCTGCCTCAGGAAGGATAGTGGTCCCGATATCTCTTCCATCCATAACCACATTATTTTCCTTTGCGAGATTGCGCTGAAGCTTCAGAAGATGTTTGCGAACTTCTCCGTTTGCAGAACATACAGATGCCATATTTCCGGCTTCCTCTGTTCTGAGATAAGGGGTTACATCTTTGCCGTTTAGGATCACATGCTGTTCACCTTTCTCGTAACAGATGGAGATATCTGCGCCATGGCATGCGGAAGCGATTTCCTCCTGCTCTCCTGCCTTCTGTTCAAGAAGGTAAAGAGCCATAGCACGGTACATGGCCCCTGTGTCCACATAGATAAAAGACAGCTCCCTGGCTACCTTTTTTGCAATTGTGCTTTTACCTGCACCTGCTGGTCCGTCAATTGCAATGTTAATTCCCATTTTCCAGTTACTCCTCTCAGCCCACAGTGATCTGTGGGTTATTTATTGGATCGCCTGTGCTGCCGCATATGCGGTAGACCATGCGATCTGAAGATTATAGCCTCCTGTTACGGCATCCAGATCCAACACTTCACCTATAAAATACAGGTTCTGTACTTTCTTGGATTCC